>NZ_ANAS01000023.1:0-115821 GCF_000341205.1 Nocardiopsis baichengensis YIM 90130
ATCTCGGTCATCGAGGTGCCCAAGGACGACCCGCAGGACGCGTCGGTCGTGTCCGAGCCGGTGCTCTTCCCCGACGGCGGGAACCCTCCGGGCACGCCGACCCGGGAGACCTCCGGGTGCCACGACATCACCGTCTACGCCGAGAGGGACATCGCCGCCGGGGCCTGCATGGGCGACGGCGTCGTCATGGACATCAGTGACCCGGTGAACCCCGAGGTGATCGAGACGGTGCGGGATGAGAACTTCGCGTTCTGGCACTCGGCGACGTTCACCAACAAGGGCGACGCGGTGATCTTCACCGATGAGCTCGGCGGCGGCGCCGGTGCCACCTGCAACCCCGAAATCGGCCCCGAGCGCGGCGCCGACGCGATCTACGAGCTGAAGGTGAAGAAGGGCAAGGGGGGCGGGCCCGCCCGAGCGGACCTGGCCTTCCAGAGCTACTTCAAGATCGACCGCCACCAGGAGGACACCGAGAACTGCGTGGCGCACAACGGCTCGCTGATTCCGGTCAAGGGCAAGAACTACTTCGTGCAGGCCTGGTACCAGGGCGGGGTGTCGGTCATCGACTTCAACGACCTGGAGGACCCGAAGGAGATCGCCTACTTCGACCGCGGCCCCTTCGAGGAGGACCTGAGCGGCTCGTGGTCCGCCTACTACTACAACGGCCACATCTACTCCTCCGAGATCCAGCAGGGGTTCGACGTCCTGAAGGTGGACGACAAGCGCCTGAAGCGCGCCGAGAAGGTGCGCTTCGACGAGCTGAACCCGCAGAACCAGCCCCGCTACTGACGGACCCGCACCACCGATCCCCACCTCCCGCCGTCCGCCCGCCCCGCGACCCGGGGCGGGCGGCGCACGAACGGGGCCGGGCGGGCCCGCACGCGTCCGCACGGCCCCTCATCTCCCACGGAACGAGGAGTTCTGCATGTCGCTATCCCCCAAGCGCAGACGGTTCGGGCGCCTCGGCGCCGCCGTCGCCGGCGCCGCGGGCCTGGCGCTGAGCCTGGCCCTGGCGCCTCCCGCCGCGGCGGACACCCCGCCGGCCGACGCGGTCACCAGTGACAACGTCGAGCACGTGGCGCACCTGCCCAAACCCGCGGGCCTGGAGAGCACCAACTCGGACCTGGCCTTCACCGGCGACTACGCCATCGGGGGCAACTACAACGGGTTCGCCATCTACGACATCTCCGAGCCGGAGGAGCCCGAGATCGTCAGCACGGTGCTGTGCCCGGGCGGGCAGGGCGACGTGTCGGTCAGCGGGGACCTGCTCTACTTCTCGGTGGACTACCCGCGCGAGAGCGAGGACTGCGGCGCGGCCGCGAGCACCCCGGCCGACGCCGACGCCTTCGAGGGCATCCGGGTCTTCGACATCTCCGACAAGGAGGAGCCGCGGTACGTCTCGGCCGTGGCCACGGCGTGCGGGTCGCACACCAACTCCCTGATCCAGGGCGAGGAGACCGACTACATCTACGTGTCGTCGTACTCGCCGAGCGACCGGTACCCGAACTGTGAGCCGCCGCACGACCAGCTCTCGGTCATCGAGGTCCCCAAGGACGCGCCCGAGGACGCCAACCTGGCCAGTGAGCCGGTCGTCTTCCCCGAGGGCGGCAACCACGACCAGGACGGCCTGCTGCTGCCCACCACCGGGTGCCACGACATCACGGTGTGGGCCGAGAAGGACATCGCCGCCGGGGCCTGCATGGGCGACGGCGTGATCATGGACATCAGCGACCCGCTCCAGCCCGAGGTGATCGAGACGGTGCGGGATGAGAACTTCGCGTTCTGGCACTCGGCGACGTTCACCAACAAGGGCGACGGGGTGATCTTCACCGACGAGCTGGGCGGCGGCGGCGCGCCGACCTGCACGCCCGAGGTCGGCCCGGAGCGCGGCGCCGATGCGATCTTCAAGCTGAACGCCAAGGAGGCCAAGGGCGACAAGCCGGCCAAGGCCAAGCTGAAGTTCCGCAGCTACTACAAGATCGACCGGCACCAGGGCGACGAGCAGAACTGTGTGGCGCACAACGGCTCGCTGATCCCGGTCAAGGGCAAGAACTACTTCGTGCAGTCCTGGTACCAGGGCGGCGTGTCGATCATCGACTTCAACAACCTCAAGAAGCCCGAGGAGATCGGCTACTTCGACGCCGACGACCGGGTCGACGGGGAGGTCGAGGTCAACACGAACACGTGGTCGACGTACTACTACAACGGATACATCTACTCCTCCGACATCAGCCGGGGCTTCGACGTCCTGAAGGTGGACGACAAGCGCCTTGAGAAGGCGGAGGACGTCGAGATGGACGAGTTCAACCCGCAGAACCAGCCGCAGTACTAGCGGTACCCACCCACCGGGATACCGGTGGGACGTGAGGAAACGAAGGGCCGCCGCCCCGCCGGGGCGGCGGCTCGCCGCGGTTCTCCGCCCCGGGGTGTCACCCGCGGGGTGAACCGGGCCACGGGTCGGCGTCTTCTACGCTGGGCCTGTGAGCATCCCGACCCCAATCACCGCGCCATGAGCAGCAAGCAGAGCGTCCACGACCGCTACACCCGGATCATCGCCGAGATCATGGGACGGCGCGTCGAAACCGACATCGACCCGACCACGGAGCGGGTGCGGGAGGTCCTCGACCTCATCGGCGACCCGCAGCGCAGCTACCGGGTCATCCACCTGACCGGGACCAACGGCAAGACGTCCACGGCCCGGATGATCGACGCGCTGCTGCGCGAGCGCCACCTGCGGGTGGGCCGCTACACCAGCCCGCACCTGCGGACCGCCCGCGAGCGGATCGTGCTGGACGGGGACGCCGTCTCCGAGGAGGCGTTCATCGACGCCTACGAGGACGTCATCCCCTATATCCGCATGATCGACGAGCGCTCCGAGGTGCCGCTGTCCTTCTTCGAGGTCATGACGGTCATGGCCTTCGCCGTGTTCGCCGACGCCCCGGTGGACGTCGCGGTGGTCGAGGTCGGCCTCGGCGGCACCTGGGACGCCACCAACGTCGCCGACGGCGACGTCGCCGTGGTCACCCCGATCGGCATCGACCACACCGACTTCCTCCCGGACACCGTCGAGGGCATCGCCGAGGAGAAGTCGGGCATCATCAAGCCCGGGTCCATCGCGGTCCTGGCCCAGCAGCAGCTCCCCGCCGCCGAGGTGCTCATGCGCCGGGCGGCCGAGGTGGGCGCGACCGTGGCCCGGGAGGGCCTGGAGTTCGGCGTCACCCACCGCGACGTGGCCATGGGCGGGCAGATGGTCAGCGTCAAGGGGCTGCGCGGGGGCTATGAGAACCTCTTCCTGCCGCTCTACGGCGAGCACCAGGCGAGCAACGCCGCGGTGGCCGTCGCGGCCGTGGAGGCGTTCGCCGCCCCGGCCGAGGGCGACGACGAGCTCGACCCGGAGATGATCGGGCAGGCGCTGGCGGGGGTGGAGTCCCCGGGGCGCATGGAGGTGGTGCGGCGCGGGCCGACGGTGATCGTCGACGCGGCGCACAACCCGGCCGGCATGACCGCCTCGGTCGCCGCCGTCGAGGAGTCGTTCGGCTTCACCCGGCTGATCGGCGTGCTGGCGGTGATGGAGGACAAGGACGTCGAGGGCATCCTCGAACCGCTGGAGCCGCTGGTGACCGAGGTGGTGGTCACCCGCAACTCCTCGCCGCGCTCGCTGACGGCCGAGGACCTGGGCGACATCGCCGAGGGGATCTTCGGCAGCGAGCGGGTGCACGTGGCCTCCCGCCTGGACGACGCCATCGACCGGGCCATCGCCCTGGCCGAGGACACCGCGGAGTTCTCCGGGACGGGCGTGCTGATCACCGGGTCGGTGGTGACGGCGGGCGACGCCGGCCACCTGCTGAAGGGGGACTGATGCGGACCATCTGCGCGGTGGTGCTCGCCTTCGAGGTGATCGTGATCGGGCTCGCCGTGCCGGTCGCCATCCAGCTCAGCGGCTTCTCCCCGGCGGTGGCCGGCGCGGTGTGGGGCGGACAGGCCCTGGCCGCGCTGGTCCTGGCGGCCCTGCAGCGCTTCACCTGGGCGCACTGGGCCGGGTGGGTCCTGCAGGGCACCCTGGTGGCCACCGGGTTCCTGGTGCCGGGCCTGTGGGTGCTGGGCATCATCTTCGGCGGCCTGTGGGTGGCCGGGGTGATGCTCGGCAGGAAGACCGACGCGATGAAGGCACGGGCCCAGGCCGCAGCAGAGGCGAACGGTGCAGGCGGACCCGCAGGAGCCGCCGAGGCGGGCTGAGCCCGGCGGCCGTGACCACGAAGGCGGGGGCGGTGCCGACCAGGGCACCGCCCCCGCCTTCACGCATGTACCACCGCCTCCGGCCCTCCGAGGCGAGGACGGGGAGCCGTTCAGATGCTGCCCTTGGGGGCCGCCCACTCCACCGGCTGCCCTGTGACTTCCGCGATCCGGTCGTAGTCGGCGTCATAGTGCAGGACGACCGCGCCGTTCTCCTCTGCCGTCGCGGCGATGACCAGGTCCGGGAGCCGGAAGTTCCGGTGGCGGCTGTAGGCCGCCAGTTCGCGGTGGACGTCCATGGCGCGGTCCATGGCCGTGCGTGTCACGTCCATCCAGCGCTGAGAGTGCAGTGCGTCCCATAGGGTCTCGTACGCCTTGGGGTCCGGAGCGTTGTTGAGGTACTCCAGAGCGACCATCTGGCAGGCGGCCAACCGACCGCTCAGCATCAGGTCGTCGAACCGCCTCTTCACCCCGGCATGGCGTGCCCGGAGAACATAGACCGAGGTGTCAGCGAGGTACACGGTCCCCGCCATCACCCGGCTTTCCTCTCGCGAGCCTCCTCTGCAAGGCGGGACAGATCGCGTCCACCTCCATATCCGAAGGAAGCCGACGACCCCTCGAAGTCCATGTCGACCTCGTCGAAGGCCTCGATCGCGGCCTTCGCCTTCCTGCGATCGGCAAAGCTCGCAAGGGCCGCGTTGATCGTGGCGACCTTCGTGCCGGTCCCCAACTCCTCGCGAGCGGCCTCCAGCCACTCATCGTTGACATCGATCGTGATCCGAGTCATGCACCAATTCTAAGGGGGGGAGGTGGAGGTTCTGGTGACAGATTGGCGCTGAAGTTGGTGTCACCAGTGTTGTCGGCGAGGCACCAATGGTTGGTCCGAGGTATTCGTTCGGGAGTGCCCCCCGCTGTGCGGACGCCCCCCTCATACGACCACCGCGCCCAGGGACATCGGGCGGGGGGCTCCCCGCGGGGCCGTGTAGGCGTTCCAGGCCTCGGCCAGGCGCCGTACGCCTTCGGTCAGGCGTTCCGGTGCGGGCGAGAACGGGAGCCGCAGCCGGTCCCCGCTGCCGCCCGAGGCGTCGATGGCCGGGCCGGGCAGGACCGCTACCCCGTGGCCGATCGCCACCTGGGCGAAGGAGGCGGCGTCGCCGCGCGGCAGGCGCACCCACAGGGTCTGCCCGCCCTGCACCGGCGGGCACTCCCACTCCGGCAGCAGCCGCCCCAGCTCGGCCCGGAGCAGGTCGTGGCGCTCGCGCAGTACCCCGGTGCGCCGCAGCCGCACCCGGTCGAAGTCCTCCAGCAGCCGCATCGCCGCCAGCTGCGAGGCCACGTCCCCGCCGAGGTCCCGCATCGACTTCAGCCGCGCCAGCCGCAGCACCAGCTCCTCGCGGGCCCGCAGCCAGCCCACGCGCAGGCCGCCCCACACCGACTTGCTCAGCGAGCCGACCTCCACGGCCTCACCGTAGGCCGCCAGCGACGGAGGGGCGGGGGAGCCGTCCAGCGCCAGGTCGGCCGCGACCCCGTCGTCCACCAGCACCGTCCCGTACCGGGCCGCCGCCCGGACCAGCCGGCGCGCCGCCGCCGGCGGCAGCACCGAGCCCGTCGGGTTCTGGTGGCGCGGCACCGTGTAGGCCAGCGCCGGGCGGTGCTCGGCCATCAGCCGCTCCGCCCGGTCCACGTCCAGCCCCTCCGGGCCGGAGGCCACCGGCAGCACCGACGCCCCCGCCGCCCGGAGGACGTCCAAGGCCCCGGCGTAGGTGGGCGCCTCCACCACGACCCCGTCGCCCGGCGCCACCAGGTGCTCGACCAGCAGCGACAGGGCCTGCTGGGCCCCGTTGGTGACGAGTACCTGCCCCGGCTCCGTCGGCAGCCCCTGGTCGGTGTAGCGCGCGGCCACCGCCTCCCGGAGCCGGGCCAGCCCCGCCGGGTGGTAGCCCAGATCGACCGGGCCGGGGAAGGCGAGGCCCGTATAGGCCCGCTCCACCTCGGGCGGGGGCTCCTCCGGGGCCGCGCAGCTCAGCACGATCGTGCCGTCCTGCGGCTCCAGCAGGTGCAGGAACATCGGGTTCTCGGGGCCGCCGTCCGCCGCCGGGGGCAGCGGCACGGCCTGGGCCACCCGGGTCCCGCTGCCCTGGCGCCGCTCGATCCGCCCCTCTCCGCGCAGCTCCTCGTAGGCGGCCACCACGGTGGTGCGCCCCACCGCCAGCGCCGCGGCCAGCGCCCGGTCCGGCGGCAGGACCGTCCCGGCCCGCAGCGTCCCCTCCTCGATCAGCCGCCGCAGCCGCCCCGACAGCAGCAGGTACAGCGGCCCCCGCCCCGCCGACCAGCGGCCCAGCAGCGCCGCCAGCCTCCGCGCGTCCACCTTCTCGGCTCCCATGGCGAACCATTGTGCCTTGATTGGCCCTGTACCGGCGGACCAATACGCGGTGGCATGGAGGCATGGAGCCCGCCGACACCGCAGGCCCCCGGCGCCGTCTGACCGAGGGGCGGCCGATGGCGCCCCGGGGCGCCGCCGGGGCCGGGAACGCCTGCGTGGCAGGGGATGCGGAGGCTGGTCAACGATCGGCCCGTTTGCCATGATGCACAGACCCCCGGCCCTTGGGCCCGACGTGGTGGAGGTCTCGTGCTCGGTCCCCTGCGTGACAGTGATCCGCGCCGGATCGGTCCCTACCGCATCCGTGCGCGCCTGGGCGCCGGCGGGATGGGGGAGGTGTTCCTGGGGCGCTCCAAGGGCGGCCGGCCGGTCGCGGTCAAGGTCGTCCGCGACGAACTCGCCGACGACCGCGGGTTCCTGCGGCGGTTCGGGCGGGAGGTGGAGGCCGCCCGCCGTGTCGGCGGCCACTACACCGCCCAGGTGGTCGACGCCGACACCGGCGGCACCCCGCCGTGGTTCGCCACGGCCTACATCGCGGGCCCGTCCCTGCAGTGGGCCGTCGACCGGCACGGCCCGCTGCCGGCGGGGTCGGTGACCGCCCTGGGGGCGGGCCTGGCGGAGGGGCTGGCCACCGTGCACGCCAAAGGCCTGGTGCACCGCGACCTCAAACCCGGCAACGTCATCCTGGCCGGGGACGGGCCCCGGCTGATCGACTTCGGCATCGCGCGGGCGATGGACTCCACGAGCTACACGCAGTCGCGGAGCGTGCTGGGCACGCCGGCGTTCATGTCGCCCGAGCAGGCGCGCGGGGAGGAGACCGGTCCCGCCAGCGACGTGTTCTCCCTGGGGAGCGTGCTGGCCTACGCCGTCACAGGCACCGGTCCGTTCGGGGCGGGTGCGCCGCACGCGGTCACCTACCGCATCGTGCACGAGCCCCCGGTCCTGGACGGCGTGCCCGGCGCCCTCGGCGCACTGGTGAGGTCCTGCCTCGAAAAGAGACCGGAGGGCAGGCCCTCCACGGACGAGGTGCTGGACGCGCTCTCCTCATCGGGCGAGGCCGGACAGGAGTGGGCGGACGGGCAGTGGGTGCCCGAGGCCGTTACCGAGGTCATCACCTTGGAGGCGACGAGGGCCCTGACGCTGGTCGGGGCCGGTCCGTCCAAAGCCGGCCCGAAGGGCGGCAAGCAGGGGAGGCAAGGGCCGAAGCCGCAGCGCGATGCGGAACCGAAGAGGGAGCGGGCGCCGGAGCGAAAGGCGGCGCCACCGCCAGGCTCCAAGAGCGCGAAGAAGCCGATCTCCCTCGGGGCGACGAAGGTGAACTGGGGCTTCACGGCCGTGAACTTCCGGGGACGCCACTACGAGCGGTTCACCGCGACGTTCCCGCCCGGAGGCACCAAGGGCGGGGGGAAGGTCAAGGGCACCTCCGTCTACACCGACGACTCCTCGGTGGGCCATGCCGCGGTCCATGCAGGGCTGATCACCCTGAAGCACGGAGGAACGGTCACTTTCGAGATCCGGCCGGGCGAAGAGGCCTATGCCGGTTCTCTGCAGCACGGTGTCGTGTCGGGCAAGGCCGGCCGCTCGCCGGGAAGCTTCGTGTTCCCCAAGGCGAAAAAGCAGGTGGCGGGCCAGAGGCCTCCCTCGTCCGTGGCCTCGAGCGCCCCCAAGGCCGCCACGGCGCCGAGCACCTCCGGCAGTGGCACGGCCGAAGGAACGGCCTCCCAGAACCAGTCGTCCAACGGCGGCTGGTGGCTGGCGGCGGGAGCGGCCGTGCTGGCGGTTCTCCTCTACGGGTACCACCCCGGCTTCTCCGGCTGGGCCAACCAGTGGGTCAACAGCGGCACCGACGACATACAGGTGGGCGACTGCATCGACCGCCTCTCTTCCACCACCCTGGTCGAAGTGCCCTGCTTCTCCGCCGCGGCCTCGCTCCGGGTCGCCGCCCTTCGCCCGATGAGCCAGGACAGCCTCTCTCCGGAGTACACCCCGGTCAGGTTCCAGGGCAGCACCATCGGGAGGAGGCATGTCTGCCAAGGCGTCGACGGTTGGACGGAGGGGGTGGACTCCGACTCGACGATCCGCCTCACCGACACCGTCGCGTGCGTGGTGCTCGACTTGTGACGGGGTGACCGAGGGGACCTCGCGAATCCGCCTTCCAGCGGACCCTGAGGCGTGCCTCCCCCTCCGCAGACCCCCGTTCAGTCGGTGACCGCCGTGGCCTCGATCTCGACCAGGTGGTCGGGGACGTCCAGCGCGGCGACGCCGATGACCGAGACCGGCGGCACCGGGGCCGACCCCAGCGCCTTCGCGGCGCGTTCGACGCCCTCCTGGAACGCCGGCATCAGGTCGGGCGACCAGTCCACGACGAACACCCGCAGCCGCGCGACGTCGTCGAAGCCCGCCCCCGCCTCGGCCAGGCCGGCGGCCACGTTCCGGTAGCACTGCTCGATCTGCGCGGCGAGGTCGCCCCGGCCGACGGTGGCCTGGTCGGCGTCCCAGGACACCTGCCCGGCCACGGAGACGATCCTCGACCCGGTGGCCACCGACACCTGGCGGTACAGGCCGATCTTCGGCAGGGCTTCGGGGGACAGCAGCGTGACGGCCATGTCGGTCCTCTCGTCTTCACTCTCTTGCGGTTACCCGGGAACCGTAAGAGAGTGAGCGGCGACATGGAAGAACGCACTTTCCAGTGACGGAGGAACCCGGTGGTGACCGAGCAGTACAGCGGCTCCGAGGGCGATGCGGACCTGCGCCGGGCGGACTCCCTGGCGCGCGAGATCTTCTCCGACGTCGCCAACAAGTGGGCCCTGCTGATCATCGAGGCGCTGGGGGAGCGGACCCTGCGCTTCAGCGAGCTGCGCACGGAGGTCGAGGGCATCAGCCACAAGATGCTCACCCAGAACCTGCGCATGCTGGAGCGCAACGGCCTGGCCGAGCGGACGGTCCACCCCACCGTCCCGCCGCGCGTCGACTACGCCCTCACCGGCCCGGGGCGCGCCCTGCGGGAGACGGTCGACATGTTCTGCGACTGGACCCGCGCCCACCTCGCCCACATCGAGGACTCCCGGACGCGGTTCGACGCGTGAGGGCGCGGCCCTCCCCGGGCGCGGTGCGGCGCCGGGTTCCGGCGACGGGTTCCGGCCCCGGGTTCCGGGGCCGGCACCCGGGGCCGGCATTACGGGCCGCCCCGAACCGGCCTCGGGAGCCCCGGCGCGCCGGTAAAGTTGCGCTCACCGGGGCCGACGGCGCACCCCCGGCCCGGGCCGACCGCCCGCCGAACGGTGCGAACCGAAACCGCCGGCCGCGCCGCATGACGCCTACACCCCTGAGGAGTACCACGTGGAGCGCACCCTTGTCCTGATCAAGCCCGACGGCGTGCGGCGGAGCATCATCGGCGAGGTCATCTCCCGGATCGAGCGCCGCGGCCTGAAGATCGCCGCGATGGACCTGCGCACGCTGGACGAAGAGACCGCCAAGACCCACTACGAGGAGCACGCCGAGCGCCCGTTCTTCCCCTCGCTGGTCGAGTTCATCACCGGCGGCCCGCTGGTGGCCATGGTCGTCGAGGGCGAGCGCGCCGTGGAGGCCTTCCGCGCCCTGGCCGGCGCCACCGACCCGGTCTCGGCCGCCCCCGGCACCATCCGCGGCGACTTCGCCCTGGAGGTCCAGGCCAACATCGTGCACGGCTCGGACTCGACCTACTCGGCCGAGCGGGAGATCAAGCTCTTCTTCCCCGAGCTGCAGGACTGACACCTCTCGGCCCTGCGGGCCGACGTCCCCGCCGCGCGCGTCCTCAGCGTTGCAACGATTCGGTGTGTTTGCGTAACGAGGCAACTCCCCAGCGTTACGATACGGGTGCTGGATCCACATCCGTGCTGGAACGAGACCCTATTGCCCGCCCCGTGCGCGACGCGCCGATTCGGTGCCGCTGAGGACGATTCATGACCACAAATCTCGCCTTTCTCGGCCGCGACATGGCGGTCGATCTCGGTACCGCCAACACGCTCGTCTACGTGCGCGGCCGGGGCATCGTGCTCAATGAGCCCTCCGTCGTCGCGCTCAACACCTCGACGGGCAAGATCGTCGCGGTCGGCGTCGAGGCCAAGCAGATGATCGGCCGGACCCCCTCCAACATCACCGCGGTCCGGCCCCTCAAGGACGGCGTGATCGCCGACTTCGAGATCACCGAGCGCATGCTGCGCTACTTCATCCAGAAGATCCACCGCCGCCGCCACTTCGCCAAACCGCGCGTGGTCGTGGCCGTGCCCAGCGGCATCACCTCGGTCGAGCACCGCGCCGTCAAGGAGGCCGGCTACCAGGCCGGCGCCCGGCGGGTGCACATCGTCGAGGAGCCCATGGCCGCCGCGATCGGCGCCGGGCTGCCGGTGCACGAGCCCACCGGCAACATGGTCGTCGACATCGGGGGCGGTACCACCGAGGTCGCGGTGATCTCCATGGGCGGCATCGTCACCTCCCAGTCCATCCGCGTCGGCGGGGACGAGCTCGACCAGGCGGTCATGACCTCGGTCAAGAAGGAGTTCTCCCTGATGATCGGGGAGCGCACCGCCGAGGAGCTCAAGTTCGCCATCGGCTCGGCCTACCCGACCGGCGCCGAGGAGCTGCACGCCGAGGTGCGCGGCCGCGACCTGGTCACCGGGCTGCCCAAGACGGTGGTGCTCTCGGCCGCCGACGTGCGCCAGGCCATCGAGGAGCCGGTGACCTCCATCATCGACGCCGTGCGCACCACCCTGGACAAGTGCCCGCCGGAGCTGTCCGGCGACATCATGGACCGCGGCATCGCCGTCACCGGCGGCGGCGCCCTGCTGCGCGGCCTGGACGACCGGCTGCGCCACGAGACCGGCATGCCCATCCACCTGGCCGAGAACGCGCTCGACTCGGTCGCCATCGGCTCGGGCACCTGCGTGGAGAACTACGAGCGCCTGAACCAGGTCCTCGTCCCCGAACGGCGGCGCTGAGATGCGGCGCGACGGCCCCCGCCCGCGCCTGGTGCTGGTCCTGCTGGTGGCGGCGTCCATCGCGCTGATGGTGCTGGACGGCCGCCCGGGGACCGACCCGGTCACCGCCGCAGGCCGCGCCGCGGCCGGCGCCGCCTTCGGCCCGGTCGCCGGGGCGGTGTCGGCCGCCGCCCGGCCCGTCGCCGACGGCTACCGCGCGCTCGCCGCCGCGCCCGGCGCCCAGGAGCGGATCGAGGAGCTGGAGGCGCGCAACCGGCGGCTGTCGGCCGAGCTCGACGCCGCCGAACAGGACGGGGTCCGCTCCGAGCGCCTCGCCGATCTGCTGCACCTGTCCGGGCTGGGCGGGTACGAGGTCGTCCCCGCCCAGGCGGTGACCCGGATGGGGTCGGGCGGCTACGCCGAGACCGTCACCCTGGACGTGGGCGCCCGCGACGGCGTCGCCCCCGACATGACCGTGGTCGACGGCCACGGCCTGGTCGGGCGGGTGATCCGGGCCTCGCACGCCACCTCCACCGTGCTGCTGTTCACCGACGGCGCCTCCTCGGTGGGCGCCCGCATGGAGGGCTCCCGGGAGATCGGCGCCGTGCACGGCAAGGCGCACGAGCTCGACGGGCGCGCCCCGGCCGTGCTGGAGCTCATGCAGGCCGACGCCCGCATCGAGGAGGGCGACCGGGTGGTGACCATGGGCTCGCACAACGACGCCCCCTTCGTGCCCGGCGTCCCGCTGGGCACGGTGACCCGGGTGCGCGACACCCCGGGGGCGCTCAGCCGCACCGCCGAGCTGCGCCCCGCCGCCGACCTGGGCGCCCTGGACGTGGTCGGGGTGGTCGTGGCCGGCCCGGCCGAGGACCCGCGCGACTCGGTGCTGCCGGAGAAGCCGGACGGCGACGCCGCCCGTGCGCCCCGGGAGGTGGGCCGATGAAGGGCGTGGTGACCGCGCTGCTGGTGGCGGCGGTGGTCCTGGTCCAGGCGGCGGTGGTCAACCGGCTCCCGCTCCCCTGGGGGGTGGGGCCCGACCTGGTGGTGCTGGCAGTGGCCGCCGTCGCGCTGCGCACCGGCCCCGCAGGGGCGGCCGCCACCGGGTTCTGCGCCGGACTGGCGGTGGACCTGCTGCCGCCGGCCGACCACGAGGCGGGCCGCTACGCGCTGCTGTACTGCCTGGCCGGGTACCTGGTCAGCCGCTACGGATGGGTGGAGGGCCGCGGGCGCGCCCGGGTCTACGGCACGGCCGCCGTGGCCGCGCTGGGCACCGCCGCCGGGTTCGCGCTGCTGGGCACCGTGCTGGGCGACCCCCGGGTGAGCCTGGCGGCGGCCGCGTTCGCGGTGCCGGTCTCGGCGCTGGAGACGGTGGTGGTCGGCCCCCTGGTGCTGGCCCCGATGGGGCGGATCCTGCGGGCGGTCTCCCCGGACGCCTACGTCGGCGCCTACCCCGACCTGCCCGCACCGGTCAGAAGCGGCGGAGGGATCGGCGGATGGCGCGGATGAGGCGGCGGCCGGGCGGACGCCCCGGGCGGCGCACGGCCCCGGGGGCGCCGGGCGGGGCCCCGGCCCCGCGCGCGGCGCCCGGCAGGGCCGGGCTGATCCTGGCCCAGGTGCTGGTGGTGGCGCTGTTCGCGGTGCTCGGCGCGCGGCTGTGGTACCTGCAGGTGCCCATGGGCGAGCACTTCGCCCGGCTGGCCGCCGCCGACCGCACCCAGGAGCTGGTGGTGCCCGCGACCCGCGGGCAGATCCTCGACCAGTCCGGCCGCCCGCTGGTGCGCAACCGCACCGCGCTGGTGGTCTCGGCCGACTGGCACGCCCTGCAGGCCATGCCCGACCAGGGCGCCGACGTGCTGGCGCGGGTCGCCGAGGCGGTGGGCGAGCCCGTAGAGGAGATCCGCGCGCGCACCCGGCTGTGCGGGCCGGAGGTGAGCCGGCCCTGCTGGCCCGGCTCCCCCTACCAGCCGGTCACCCTGGCCGACGACGTCGACGCCAGGGCCGCGCTGCAGATCCTGGAGCGCCGCGAGGACTTCCCCGGCATCTCCGCCCAGCAGCTGGCGGTGCGCGACTACCCGCACGGCGAGCTGGCCGCCCAGGCGCTGGGCTACCTGCAGCCGGTCACCCAGGAGGAGCTGGAGGCCCGCGAGGAGCTGCGCAAGCAGTTCAGCGGGGTGGACCAGGTGGGCCGGGACGGCCTGGAGGCCACCTACGACGCCGAGCTGCGCGGCACCGCCGGGGTGCGCACCCTGGCGGTGAACAACCGGGGCGAGGTGACCGGGGTGGTCGACGAGCAGCGCCCCGAGCCCGGGATGCACCTGGTCTCCACCATCGACCAGCGGGTGCAGAAGACCGTGGAGGACGCGCTGCGGCGCGGCATCGACCGGGCGCGCAAGGCGGGCCACCCGGCCTCCTCGGCGGCCGGGGTGGTGATGGACGTGCGCACCGGCGGACTGGTGGCCATGGCGAGCCTGCCGAGCTACGACCCCTCGGTCTGGCAGGGCGGCATCGACCAGGAGACCTTCGACGAGCTGCTCAGCGAGAAGGCGGGGGAGCCGCTGAACTCCCGGGTGATGCAGGGCCAGTACCCGCCGGCCTCCACCTTCAAGGTCTCCTCACTGGCGGCGGGCGTGCGCGGCGGGAAGCCGCTGCGCGGCACCTACTCCTGCCCCTCCTCCATCTCGGTGGGCAACCGCTCCTTCGAGAACTATGAGGGCTCCTCGCACGGCTCCCTGAGCCTGCACCGGGCCATCGTCGTCTCCTGCAACACGGTCTTCTACCAGATGGCCTACGACGAGTGGCGCTCCGACGAGCGCAAGAAGAAACCGGACGACGTCTTCGCCCGCACCGCCGAGGACTTCGGCTTCGGCGCGCCCACCGGCATCGACCTCCCGCACGAGGCCGCCGGCCGCATCCCCACCCGCGAGTGGAAGAGGGAGCTGTGGGAGGCCACCAAGGAGGAGAGCTGCGAACGCGCCGAGAGCGGCTACCCCGGTGTGGCCGAGGACGACCCCGGGCGCGCGTCCTACCTGAAGAAGGTCGCCGAGGAGAACTGCACCGACGGCTACCGGTGGCGCGCCGGCGACGCGGTGAACTTCGCCATCGGGCAGGGCGACGTGCTGGTGACCCCGCTGCAGCTGGTGCGCGCCTACGCCGCGGTCGCCAACGGCGGCACCCTGTGGGAGCCGCGCGTGGGCAAGGCGCTGGTCTCCGCCGACGGCGAGCGGGTCGAGGAGATCGAGCCGCAGAAGGCCGGTGACCTGGAGGTCGACGGCGAGGTGGTGTCCTACCTGCAGAAGGCGCTGACCGCGGTGCCCGAGCAGGGCACCGCCTCGGGGGCCTTCGGCGGGTTCCCCCAGGACCAGGTGTCCATCGCCGGCAAGACGGGGTCCGGATCGGCCCTCGACAGCGACTCCACCGCCTGGTTCGCCTCTTATGCCCCGGCCGACGACCCCGACCTGGCCGTGGTCGTGGTGGTGCCCAAGGGCGGCACCGGCGGCGAGACCGCCGCCCCCATCGTCCGGGAGATCTACGAGGGGGTCTACGGCTTCACCCGGGACGAGGAGGACGCCGGCGGCAAGAGCGTCGAGGGCGGCGATCCGGACCTTCCCGGCGGGGAGCCCCGCCGGGGGGAGCTGCCCCAGGTGCGGCCCGACGGCACCGTCGACCTGGCGGCGGGGGAGTGAGCGCGGCGATGTCCACCACGCACACCGCGCCCGAACCGCTGGGTCCGGGCCCCGCCGGCCGGGTGGCGCGCGCCGTCGCCGGGGCGCGACGGCGACGGCTGGACTGGGTGCTGGTCGGCACGGTGCTGGCGCTGACCGGGATCGGCGCGCTGCTGCTGGCCGCCGCCACCTACGAGCCCGGCCACCCGGAGAGCCCGCTGGCCTATCTGGAGCGCCACCTGCTGCACGTGGCGGTGGCGGTCGCCGTCGGGGCGGCGGTGGCCTTCGTGGACCACCGCAAGCCGCGTGCCTACGCCCCGGTCGTGTTCGCGCTCTCGGCCGTCCTGCTGGCGCTGGTGCTCAGCCCGCTGGGCCAGGTGGTCAACGGCTCGCGCTCGTGGGTCGCGCTCGGCCCGGTCCAGCTCCAGCCCTCGGAGTTCGCCAAGGGCGCGCTGGTGCTGATGATCGCCGTGCTGCTGGGCGAGCCGCGCGACGGCGAGACGGCGCCCACCAGCCGCGACGTGCTGTTCAGCCTGGCCGCCCTGGCGGTGCCGCTGGGGCTGGTGATGCTCCAGCCCGACCTGGGCACGGGCATGGTGGTGGGCACCACCTACCTGGCGATGCTGGCGCTGTCGGGGGCGCCGCTGCGGTGGATCCTGGCGCTGCTGGGCTGCGGGGCGGCCGCGGGCTTCTCGGTGTGGTGGTTCGGCCTGCTCAAGTCCTACCAGCTGGCGCGCTTCACCAGCTTCCTGGACCCCTCCGCCGACCCGCGCGGCACGGGCTACAACGCCACCCAGGCGATGAACGCGGTCGGCTCGGGCGGGATCAGCGGCTCCGGGCTCTTCCAGGGCCAGCTGACGGCCGGGCGGTTCGTGCCCGAGCAGCACACCGACTTCATCTTCACCGTGGCCGGGGAGGAGCTGGGCTTCGTCGGAGGCATCGCCGTCATCGGGCTCCTGGCGCTGATGCTGCTGCGGATCCTGCGCATCGCCGCCGGGTGCGAACAGCCCTACGGCCGGCTGGTGTGCGTGGGGGTGGCCGCCTGGTTCGCCTTCCAGAGCTTCATCAACATCGGGATGACCCTGGGCATCACGCCGATCACCGGGATCCCGCTGCCCTTCGTGTCCTACGGTGGCAGTGCCACCATCGCCAACATGGCGGCGGTGGGGCTCGTCCTGGGCGTGAACGCGCGCGACCGGGGCTTCGAGTAGGACGGCATACCCTGAGAGGGCACGTGCCGCACATCCGACCCCGGAGGCGACAGACCCATGTCCTTCACTGCCGGTGAGAGCGTCCTTCCACGTCTGGAGCCCTTTCTGCCCCAGGTGCAGAAGCCGGTCCAGTACGTCGGCGGCGAACTCAACTCCGTCGCCAAGGACTGGGAGGGCGCCGAAGTGCGCTGGGCCCTGATGTACCCGGACGCCTACGAGGTGGGCGTGCCGAACCAGGGCGTGCAGATCCTCTACGAGGTCCTCAACGAGCGCGAGGGGGTGCTCGCCGAGCGCACCTACGCGGTCTGGCCGGACCTGGAGGAGGTCATGCGGGAGCACGGCATCCCGCAGTTCACCGTGGACGCCCACCGCCCGGTCGGCGGCTTCGACGTGCTCGGGGTCAGCTTCGCCAGCGAGATGGGCTACACCAACCTGCTCACCGGGCTGGACCTGGCCGGGATCCCGCTGCACGCGGCGGACCGCACCGGCGACCACCCGGTGGTGCTGGGCGGCGGGCACGCCGCGTTCAACCCCGAGCCCGTCGCCGACTTCCTGGACGCCGCGGTGCTCGGCGACGGCGAGGAGATCGCCCTGGCGATCACCGAGGTCGTGCGGGAGTGGAAGCGCGAGGGGCGCCCGGGCGGCCGCGACGGGCTGCTGGAGCGGCTGGCGGCCGGGGGAGGGGTGTACGTCCCGCGCTTCTACGACGTGGAGTACCGCCCCGACGGCCGGATCGCCGGCTACCGGCCCAACCGCCCGGGGGTCCCGTGGCAGGTGCAGAAGCACACCGTCATGGACCTGGACTCCTGGCCCTACCCCAAGGCGCCGATCGTGCCCGTGGCCGAGTCGGTGCACGAACGCTACAGCGTGGAGATCTTCCGCGGCTGCACCCGGGGCTGCCGGTTCTGCCAGGCGGGCATGATCACCCGCCCGGTGCGCGAGCGCAGCAAGGAGACCGTGCAGTCCATGGTCGACGAGGGCGTGCGCAACACCGGCTTCCAGGAGGTCGGGCTGCTCTCGCTGTCCAGCGCCGACCACACCGAGATCGGCGGCATCGCCAAGGGGCTGGCCGACGCCTATGAGGGCACCAACACCGGCCTGTCGCTGCCCTCGACCCGGGTGGACGCCTTCAACATCGACCTGGCCAACGAGCTGACCCGCAACGGGCGGCGCTCGGGCCTGACGTTCGCGCCCGAGGGCGGGAGCGAGCGGATGCGGCGGGTGATCAACAAGATGGTCACCGAAGAGGACCTGATCCGCACCGTCACCGCCGCCTACGAGGCCGGGTGGCGCCAGGTCAAGCTGTACTTCATGTGCGGGCTGCCCACCGAGGAGGACGAGGACGTCCTGGCCATCGCCGACCTGGCCAAGGAGGTCGTGCGGACCGGGCGGGAGGTCACCGGGCGCAAGGACATCCGGTGCACCGTGTCCATCGGCGGGTTCGTGCCCAAGCCGCAGACGCCCTTCCAGTGGGCGGGCCAGATCCCGGCCGAGACCGTGGACGCCCGGCTTCGCAAGCTCCGGGACGCGCTGCGCGGCGACAAGCGCTACGGCAAGTCGGTGGGGCTGCGCTACCACGAGGGTAGCCCGTCCATCATCGAGGGCCTGCTCTCGCGCGGTGACCGCCGCGTGGGCGCCGTCGTCGAGCGGGTCTGGCGCGAGGGCGGCCGGTTCGACGGCTGGAGCGAGCGCTTCTCCTACGAGCGGTGGGTGCGCTGCGCCGAGGAGGCGCTGGCGGGCGAGCCGGTCGACGTGGACTGGTTCACCGTGCGCGAGCGCGACGAGGACGAGGTGCTGCCCTGGGACCACCTGGACGCCGGGCTGGACCGGTCCTGGCTGTGGCAGGACTGGCAGGACGCCCAGCACGGCGAGGAGTCGGTGGAGGTCGACGACTGCCGCTGGAACCCCTGCTACGACTGCGGGGTGTGCCCCAGCATGGGCACCGAGATCCAGATCGGCGTGGCGCCCGCCGACCGCTCCAAGCTGCTTCCGCTGAGCGTGGTCTGACGGCGTCCCCGGCCGGGCGCCGTCCGACGGGAGCCGTCGGAGGCGGGGCGCCGGGATGTGAGGTATGGCCCGGTGCCCCGCTCGCACCGGGCCATACGCGTAGTAGGACGGACGTCGGCCCCCGATGGTTTGCACGATCGGCGAAAAATCTCGAAGAAACTTTTGAGAGCGGCGTCTTCGCAGCCCATGGCGGTGGAGTCGGGGTGGTGCGGGCATGGTGCGCCAGGGCCGGAGGGCGCCGGCGGGGGGCGTGTCCGCTTTTCAACCGGTGTCGGCCTGGGAAGAGCACGGGTGTGCCCTGACCGCGTCGGCGGCCGCCAGGCCCCGTTTCGTCGGGTGATGGGCGCTCGGCCCGGGGCGGTGGCGCGCTCCGCCTCCCGCGGGCCGTACGCTGAATGGGACGTGAATTCCCCAGGTGGGTGTGTCGTGGAGGTATCGGCACCCTGCCAGGGGGGTCGACGAGGAAAGGAGTTCCGCTGCCCCCCGCACCTGAGGGCACCGCTTCGCCCGCCGACGAACGACCCGCACCCAAGCTGCGCGTGCGCTATGCCAAGCGCGGCCGGATGCGCTTCGCCAGCCATCGCGACATCGCGCGAGCGCTGGAGAGGGCGATCCGCAAGGCGGGGGTTCCCGTGGCGTACTCGGCGGGGTTCAACCCCCATCCGAAGATCTCCTACACCGGCGCCGCCCCCACCGGGGTGGCCAGCGAGGCGGAGTACTTCGAGATGGCGCTCGCCGAGCCCGTACCGTCGGCGCAGGTGTGCGCCGGCCTCGACGCCGCCCTGCCCGAGGGGTTGGACGTCGTGGAGGCCGTCCAGGCGGGACCGGGAGGGCTGGCCGACCGGCTGCAGGCCTCGCGGTGGCGGGTGGAGCTGCCCGGCGTCGCCCCCGACGGCGCCGAGAGTGCGGTGGCCGCCTTCATGGCGGCCGAGAGCGTCGAGGTCGAGCGGCTCACCAAGAAGGGCCGCCGGCGCTTCGACACCCGAGCGGCGGTCGTCCGACTGGAGTCGGACTGGCGCGCCGTAAGGGAACAAGACGCGACATATGCCATACTTCAGATGGTCGTCCGGCATACCGCACCTGCCGTACGGCCGGACGACGTGGTGACCGGCCTCCGTCACGCGGCCGGCCTGGCGCCGCCGTCATCGCCGATGATGACCCGGCTGGCGCAGGGGCCGTTGGACGAGGGCTCCGGAGGGATCGCCGACCCGTTCGCGACGGATCGACGGGGCGCGACCCCCGGACCCGCGGAGGGGGAGCGGCAGGCGCCGTCCCCTTCGGGGAGCGCGGGCCCGACATGAGGACTTTGCCCCGGCGGCGGGAGGCCGCCGGGCGCCGAAACAGCGACGACAGCTCTCGCGAGCCGCGGCCGGGCAAGCAGCCGGAGCCGCGCCCGAGGGCTCTGACGGGAGACCGCCCGGATGCTCGAGAACGAGCCCAACGGCGGTGCCGAGGGCACCGCGGGAACAACTGAAACAGCAGCGACCGACGCCGAGGTCAGGGTGAGCGCGCCGACCGGGCGCTCCGGGGCCGTACGGGCCGCGGGACCGCCGCCCGAGCCGGAACCGGAGGGGAGTACCGCCCCCTCCGCGCCGCTCACGCGGCCGGCCGGGGTGGTGGACGACGACGCCCACCAGGTCGTGGTCTCCGCGCCCAAGAGCGCGGGGGCGGCCCGCAGGGTGATCACCCCTGAGGATCCGCCGGCCCCTGCCGCGACCGCGCGGCGCACTCTCACCGCGGCCGACGCCGCCGGGGAGGACGCCGTCGACGAGGCGCAGGACGCGCCCGATGCGACCGGGAAGCAGGAGAAGGCCGACAAGCCGCGCAGTCGGACCCGTACGCGCAGCCGCGCAGACAAGGCCGACAAGGCTGAGAAGAAGGACGTGGTCGACAAGGCGGACGCGGCAGCCGAGTCCGGCGAGGCCGGAGCGGCGGAGGAGCCCGCCGGCGGCGAGGCCGCCGAGGAGCGGCCCGCCAAGGCCGGGAAGAAGGCGTCCGGCAGGAGGACCGCGGGCAGGAAGAGCGCGCCCGCCGCCGAGCCGGAGCCTGCCTCCGGCGCTGAGGCCGGGTCCGAGGCCGCCCCTGAGGAGCCCGCCGCCGAGGCGTCGACCTCCGTCGCCTTCCAGTCGCCCATGGTGCTGTTCCAGCCGCCGGTCGCCCCGCCCGCCGGTGCGCCCGCCGCGGCGTCCAACGGCACGCACGCGCCCGCCGCCGAAGAGGCGGAGGAGGCCGTCGAGGGCGAGGAGGAGGCCGAGGGCGAGGCCGACGACACCGACGTCGACGACACCGACGTCGACGACGCCGATGCCTCCGCCGAGGACCGCCCCCTGCGCCGGCGCCGCCGCCGGGGCGGCCGCGGCCGCGGCCGGTCCCGCTCGGCCGAGGACCAGGCCGACGACGAGGGCGCCGAGGACGGGGACTCCGCCGAGTCCGGCTCCGAGGCCGCCGAGGGCGGCCGGGACCGCTCCCGGCAGGGCGACGCCGACGACGACGGAGGCTCGGCGGGGACCCGCCGGCGCCGCCGGCGCCGGCGGCGGGGCTCCGGCGACGGCGGGGGCGAGGAGACGCCCACCAAGGACGACCCGCCCAACACCGTGGTCAAGGTGCGCGAGCCGCGCCAGGCCGGCGACGCACAGAACGAGGTCCAGGCGGTCCGCGGCTCCACCCGGCTGGAGGCCAAGAAGCAGCGCCGCCGCGAGGGCCGCGAGCAGGGCCGCCGCCGGGCGCCGATCATCACCGAGTCGGAGTTCCTGGCCCGCCGCGAGTCGGTCAAGCGCGACCTGGTCATCCGGCGCATCGAGGACCGCACCCAGATCGCGGTGCTGGAGGACGACGTCCTCGTCGAGCACTACGTGGACCGCGCCACCCACCGCTCCTACGTCGGCAACGTGTACCTGGGCCGGGTGCAGAACGTGCTGCCGTCGATGGAGGCCGCCTTCGTCGACATCGGCAAGGGCCGCAACGCGGTGCTGTACGCGGGCGAGGTCAACTGGGACGCCTCCGGGATGGAGGGCCAGCCCAAGCGCATCGAGTCGGTGCTCAAGTCCGGCCAGTCGGTCCTGGTCCAGGTCACCAAGGACCCGCTGGGCCACAAGGGCGCGCGGCTCACCAGCCAGATCAGCCTGCCCGGCCGGTACCTGGTGTACGTGCCGGACGGCTCCATGACCGGCATCAGCCGCAAGCTCCCCGACAAGGAGCGGGCGCGCCTCAAGCAGATCCTCAAGAAGGTCATGCCCGCCAACGCCGGGGTGATCGTGCGCACCGCGGCCGAGGGCGCCAGCGAGGAGGAGCTGGAGCGGGACATCTCCCGCCTGGCCTCGCAGTGGGAGTCGATCAAGCGCAAGTCCAAGTCGGCGTCGGCGCCCTCGCTGCTCAACAGCGAGCCGGACCTGACCGTCAAGGTCGTCCGGGACGTGTTCAACGAGGACTTCTCCAGCTTGGTGGTCTCCAGCGACGAGGCGTGGGACACGGTCCGCGAGTACGTCGACTACGTGGCCCCGCACCTGTCGGAGCGGGTGAGCCGCTGGGAGGGCGACCGGGACGTCTTCGAGGCCTACCGGATCGACGAGCAGATCACCAAGGCGCTGGAGCGCAAGGTGTGGCTGCCCAGCGGCGGGTCGCTGATCATCGACCGCACCGAGGCGATGACCGTGGTCGACGTGAACACCGGAAAGTTCACCGGCCAGGGCGGCAACCTCGAGGAGACGGTCACCAAGAACAACCTCGAGGCGGCCGAGGAGATCGTGCGCCAGCTGCGGCTGCGCGACATCGGCGGCATCATCGTGATCGACTTCATCGACATGGTGCTGGAGAGCAACCGCGACCTGGTGCTGCGGCGGCTACTGGAGTGCCTGTCCCGGGACCGCACCAAGCACCAGGTGGCCGAGGTCACCTCGCTCGGCCTGGTGCAGATGACCCGCAAGCGGGTCGGCCAGGGGCTGCTGGAGGCGTTCTCGCACACGTGCGAGCACTGCAACGGCCGCGGCCTGATGATGTCCAGCGAGCCCGTCGAGGGCAAGGGCGGCTCCGGCGGAGGCGGCCGGAAGAAGAAGGGCAAGAACGGCTCCGAGAAGGGGGCCGCGGACAAGAACGGTGACAAGGCCGCCGCCGAGGACAAGGGCGGCAAGGAGGCCAGGGACGCCAAGGACGCCGACAAGGCCGAGCAGGAGGCCGGGGACGCGTCCAAGGGGTCCGCGGGATCCGCAAGGTCCAAGGGCAAGGCGGCCAAGGCCGCGAAGGCCGAGGAGCCCGCCCCTGAGGAGGCCGCTGCGGCCGCCCCTGCGGCCCAGGAGCCCGGCACCGGGGGCGGGGATGCCCAGGAGGCCCAGGACGCGCCGGAGGAGGAGGCGCCGAAGAAGACCCGGCGCACCTCCACCAGGACTGCGACGAAGTCCACCTCCAAGTCCGGGTCCAAGTCGGCCAAGAGCACGTCCAAGACCGGGGCCAAGGCGGAGGAGGCGGCCGAGAAGGCCGACGAGCCCGCCGCGAAGACCGGGGCGAAGACGACCAGGGCCAAGTCGTCCACGCGCCGCACCAAGAAGGCGGAGGAGGCGGCCGAGGCCGCCGGTGACGCCGACGCGGAGGCGGACGCACCCAAGAAGGCTTCCGCGGAGCCCTCGGGCACCGCGGCGGCGGAGCCGGAGGAGGCCGCGCCCGACAGCGCGCAGGCCCCGGCCGACTCCGCCGAGGCCGGGGAGGCCGACGGCGGGGCCGAGCGCCCGCGCCGCCGCCGCACCCGGCGCACCAAGGCCGGCGGCACCCCCTCGGAGTCGGCGGTCGTCGAAGCCTGACGGGCGAGGGGCCGGACCGCGGTGCTGTGCGCTGCGGTCCGGCCCCCGACCGGGCGTGCCGGGCCCCGACCGGGCGGTGGTAACCTAAAGGTCGGTGCGTCGGCGCGCCCCTATCGTTCGCGCGCCCGAGACCCGACTTCGATTCCCACGCCCCCTAGCGGGAGCCCGGTGGGTATGGGGCTGCGGTCAACAGCAGCGCATTTCACTCCCCGCCTCGGCGGGGATTGTCCACGAGCAGGAAGAGAGTTCCCCGGTGTACGCGATCGTGCGAGCGGGCGGCCGACAGGAGAAGGTGTCTGTCGATGACGTCTTGAACATCGACAGGGTCTCCGATGAGGCCGGTTCGACGGTGACGTGGGAGCCGCTGCTGGTCGTCGACGACGGCAACGTCGTCAGCGACTCCAGCGAGCTGAGCACCTACAAGGTCACCGCTGAGGTCCTGGGCGAGGCCAAGGGCCCGAAGATCAACATGATCAAATACAAGAACAAGACCGGTTACAAGAAGCGCCTGGGTCACCGCCAGAAGTACACCCGGGTCCGCGTCACCGGCATCGCCAAGTAGAGGAGGGCTCCCCGATGGCACACAAGAAGGGCGCATCGTCCAGCCGTAACGGGCGCGACTCCAACGCTAAGCGGCTCGGTGTCAAGCGCTTCGGCGGTCAGTCCGTCAAGGCCGGCGAGATCCTGATCCGCCAGCGCGGGACGAAGTTCCACCCGGGCGACAATGTCGGCCGCGGTGGCGACGACACTCTGTTCGCGCTGGTCGAGGGCACCGTCGAGTTCGGTAACCGTCGCGGCCGCAAGGCCGTGAACATCGTCCCGGTCGCCGCCCAGTAGCAGGCGCCGAGCGACGGCAACACCCCGCCGAAGGGCGGGCCGGGAACACCACCCGGCCCGCCCTTCGCGTATACGGGGGTGTGGAGCGACGCAGGGGCTGGACGGAAGGAGGGCCGAGCATGCAAAGTTGCGTGAGAAGGCGTCTCCCCGGAGGAAAGCCCCAGCTCAACGAGACTGCTCCCCGTGCACGCGGGGATGGACCCCCCATCGGCCTGATCATCATCGCGATCGCCGCCTGCTCCCCGTGCACGCGGGGATGGACCCATCATGTTCCGTCGCAACCCCGTAATGAGCATCTGCTCCCCGCGCACGCGGGGATGGACCCGCCCTCTTCTCCGGCGACATCACCGGTAGTGACTGCTCCCCGCGCACGCGGGGATGGACCCCAGGACACGGAGCTGTTCTACGACGACCCGGTCTGCTCCCCGCGCACGCGGGGATGGACCCGGAGACACCCATGCCTGAGCCCACCACCGCCGCTGCTCCCCGCGCACGCGGGGATGGACCCGATGGGGTGCAGGACTACGCCAGGTGCGAGCTCTGCTCCCCGCGCACGCGGGGATGGACCCACCCGCTGACAGAGGAGGGGCGCCCTAATGAGCTGCTCCCCGTGCACGCGGGGATGGACCCGACGAACGACCCGTCCATCCCACTGTGAGGCCCTGCTCCCCGTGCACGCGGGGATGGACCCGGCACCGCGGTCGCCCCTTCCTCCTCTTCTAGCTGCTCCCCGCGCACGCGGGGATGGACCCCTGTGCGCGTCCCTGCCCGCGACCCCGCCGGGCTGCTCCCCGCGCACCCGGGGCGGGGCCGCCGATCGCGCCGCAGCGGTCGCACCGCTCAGATGGACGCGGCCGAAAGTTCCACCGCTCCAGCGGACACGACCCCAGTGGGCGGCTTCAAGGGCGTCTTGGGCGTAGGGCGGTGAGTCATCTTCGGGCCGCGCCCGGCCTCTGGGACAGCTCCCGTACAGGCGGGCGGCGCTGGGCCGCTCCTGTGGTCGTGGAGCCGTCTTCCCGGTGCGATCGGTCTCGCTGCCGTCCAAGACTTCGCCGTGGTTTGGTGCGACCGTCTAGAGTATTGGGCGGTGGATCTTTCCTCCCCGTCCGCATCGGAGCGGCGGGTCGAGGGTTTCCACGCGGCAGATTTTCCGCGCGCCGAAGTGCGCGCCGGCGCGACTCGCACGGGGAGAACCAGGCACATGCCCGATTTCGTCGATGAAGCGGTCTTGCATGTCAAGGCCGGTGACGGCGGGCACGGCTGTGCCTCCATCCACCGGGAGAAGTTCAAGCCCCTCGGCGGCCCCGACGGCGGCAACGGCGGGCGCGGCGGCGACGTCGTCCTGGAGGTCGACCCCAACGTCGCCACCCTCCTGGAGTACCAGCGCCGCCCCCACCGCCGGGCCGGGAACGGCACCCCCGGCAAGGGCGGGAACCGCAACGGCGCCAACGGCGACGAGCTCGTCCTGGCCGTGCCGGACGGAACGGTCGTCACCGGTGAGGACGGCGAGGTCATCGCCGACCTCGTCGGCGCCGGGACGCGCCTGGTGCTGGCCGACGGAGGCGCCGGAGGCCTCGGCAACGCCGCCTTGGCCTCGCCCAAGCGCAAGGCCCCCGGTTTCGCCCTCAAGGGTGAAGAGGGCGTCTCGGTCGACGTGCGCCTGGAGATCAAGACCATCGCCGACGTCGGCCTGGTCGGCTTCCCCAGCGCAGGCAAGTCCTCCCTCATCGCGTCCCTGTCGGCGGCCAAGCCCAAGATCGCCGACTACCCCTTCACCACCCTGATCCCGAACCTGGGCGTGGTCGACGCGGGCGAGGTGCAGTACGTCGTCGCCGACGTGCCCGGTCTCATCCCCGAGGCCAGCCAGGGCCGGGGCCTGGGCATGAACTTCCTCCGGCACATCGAGCGCTGCTCCACCATGGTGCACGTGCTGGACTGCGTCACCGCGACCTACGACCCCGACCGGGACCCGGTCCGCGACCTCGACGCCCTGGAGGACGAGCTGGCCGCCTACGGCGAGCTGATGGACGTCGACCTGTCCGACCGCCCCCGCCTGGTGGTCCTCAACAAGATCGACGTGCCCGACGCGCGCGAGCTGGCCGAGATCGTCCGCCCCATGCTCGAAGAGCGCGGCCTGAAGGTGCTGGAAGTGTCGGCCGCCACCCGCGAGGGCCTGCGCGAGCTGGCCTTCGCCATGGGCGAGGAGGTCGCCCGGGCCCGCGCCGACCGCCCCGAGCCCGAGCCCACCCGCGTGGTGCTGCGCCCGCGCGAGCTCGGCGAGGCGTCCTTCGAGGTCGTCAAGCTCGGCGACAACGTCTTCCGGGTGCGCGGAACCAAGCCCGAGCGGTGGGTCCGCCAGACCGACTTCTCCAACGAGGAGGCCGTCGGCTACCTCGGCGAGCGGCTGAACCGCCTCGGTATCGAGGAGGCCCTCGCCAAGGCCGGAGCCACCGAGGGCGCCGAGGTCTACATCGGCAGCGAGGAGAACTCCGTGGTCTTCGACTGGGCACCCGGCGTCGACACCGACCAGGCCCCGATCGGCCCGCGCGGCACCGACTCCCGGCTGGGCTGACGCCGCGCGGGCGAGGTGGCAGGCGCCCGGCCGCTTCGACGATCGACACAGATGGGAAGTCGTCCGCCGTGCACCAGGAAGGCACAGCAGGGCAGAAGGGGAACACCGACGGCGCCTCCGGCGCCGCCCGGGGGGAGCTGCGCGCGGCGCGGCGCGTGGTGGTCAAGGTCGGGTCCTCCTCGCTGACCACCCCGGACGGGCACATCGACACCGACCGCATCGCCGAGCTGACCGACGTGCTGGCGCGCCGCCGGGCGGACGGGACGGAGCTGGTGCTGGTCTCCTCCGGGGCGGTCGCCGCGGGCATGGGGCCGCTCGGGCAGGCCGCCCGCCCCCGCGACCTGGCCACCCAGCAGGCGTCGGCCAGCGTCGGCCAGGGGCTGCTTGTGGCCCACTACACCGGCGCCTTCGCGCGCCACGGCCTGACCGCCGCGCAGGTGCTGCTCACCGTCGAGGACTTGATGCGCCGGGTGCAGTACCGCAACGCCCAGCGCACCCTGCGGCGGCTGCTCGACATGGGCGCCGTGCCCATCGTCAACGAGAACGACACCGTCGCCACGCACGAGATCCGCTTCGGTGACAACGACCGCCTCGCGGCCCTGGTCGCGCACCTGCTGCGGGCCGAGGCGCTGCTGCTGCTCTCCGACGTCGACGCGCTCTACGACGGGAACCCGGCCAAGCCGGGGACTCGGCGCATCCCGCGGGTGAGCGGCGCGGCGGACCTGGCCGGGGTGGACGTCGGGGGCACCGGCGGGCGCGGTGTCGGGACCGGCGGGATGGTGACGAAGCTGGAGTCGGCGCGCATCGCCACTGAGGCGGGGGTGCCGACGGTGCTCACGTCGGCGGCCAACGCGGGTGCGGCCCTGGCGGGGGAGTCGGTGGGCACGCTGTTCACGGCGGCGGCCACCCGCCGGCCGACGGCGCGGCAGCTCTGGCTGGCCCACGCCACGTCCGGGCGCGGCACGGTGGTGCTCGACCCGGGGGCGGTGCGCGCGGTGGCCGCCGAGCACGCTTCGCTGCTTCCTGCGGGGGTCGTCAAGGTCGAGGGCGAGTTCAGCGCGGGGGACCCGGTCGACCTGTGCGACGAGGACGGCCGGAGGGTCGCCCGCGGCCTGGTCAATTACGACGCGGCGGAGATCCCCATGCTCATGGGGCGGTCCACCCGCTGGCTGGCCCGCGAGATGGGGCCCGAGTACGAGCGCGAGATCGTGCACCGCGACGACATGGTGCTGCTGAACCGCGACCGGCGAGCGGCCGAAGGCGGGGGAGAGGACGAACGGGCGCGCGGCAGCGCGCCGGACGGCCCCTCCCCGAAGGCACCGGCCCAGGCGGGCGGCCCATCCGTGTAGCGGCTCCGGCCTGGCCGGACCGCCCGGACGCTTCACCTGGACTGCCCCTCCACCCGCACCCCTCCGCGGACACGTGCCACGGGCCCTTCCGGCGCTGCTGTCGGGCAACGGGACTTGGGGCGCCAGGGGGACGGCGACGAGAAGGCAGGCCGGTTCCCCGGTGCTGCCGGTGGTCCGGGGAAGGCGGCGACGGCGCAGCTGGCGCCCCGCTCCCGCCTGCTTGCCGGGGTGTCGGGGGTTCGCTGGTCCGGGGCGAGCGGCGGTCGTATCCGCCGGGGTGGCGTCGCTCCGCCGGTCCAGCGCCCCTCCTTGTTGTTGATCTCGGGAAAGTCGGCCTTGTACCGGCCGGTACAAGGCCAGCTTTCCCGAGATCAACGCGGATTCGGGCCGGAAGCGGCGACGGCGCAGCGGGGCGGTTCCCCGGCCCCGGCTGTCGGCCGCCGGGGCCGCTGGCTCGCAGCGGCCCCGGTAGCACCATCATCCACCAACAGATCTCGGGTAAGCCAGGGAACCGCCTCGCCCCGTTCCGTCGTCGCCGCCCTTCGCCCCGCACCCCGACGACCCGCCACTCGGCAGGCTGCCCGGAGCGGGGTACCTGCCGTGCCGCGTCGGCGCTGCCGTTCCCGGACCTCGAGAGGCCCGGCGGCCGACCGCGGCCCCGCCGCGCCCTTTCGTCGCTGCCGATCTCCCTACACCCCGGCGGCCCGATACCCGGCGAGCAGGCGTGAGCGGGGTTCCTGCTGTTCCGTCGCCGCCTTCTCGGCGGACCGTCCGCGCGTCTGGCGCTCGGCGGCGGCGCCACGGCAATGGCTGACGGTCCTCACCACGGTCCGGCTCCGGGCGCCGGAGGCCGCCCGGAGCGACGCCGCCCCACGCTTTCCCGCCCGCTCCAGGAGGCACGACGATGGGAGGACCCCGCCGATTCCGCGAGGTGCGCGGCCCCTCGGAGGATCGCTCATCCTGGTGCGAGCACCCTCGCCGCATCCGAGCAGCACCGGGCCGTTCCCGGCCGGGAGCGTGTGAACCGCGCCCCGGCCGTCGGCCCCGCGGGCGGCGGTCGCCCCATCCCGGCGGCCCCGCCGCGAATAAGCTGGGCCCACACCCACCCACTCCGTCCACGACCATGACACTTCCCGAGCCGATGGGACCCCTGATGAGCAACACCGAACGCGAGGTGCACGACGCCGCCCGCAGGGCCAAGGACGCCGCGGCCGACCTCGCGCCGATGACCAGGGCGGACAAGGACCAGGCGCTCCTGGCGGTCGCCGACGCGCTGGTCGCCGAGGCCGCCTCGATCGTCGCCGCCAACGCCGAGGACCTCGACCGGGCGCGCGCCGACGGCCGGCCCGAGTCCTACCTGGACCGGCTCGCCCTCACCGAGGAGCGCGTGTCCTCCATCGCCGACGCGGTCCGCGACATCGCCGAGCTGCCCGACCCCGTCGGAGAGGTGGTCTACGGCTCGAGCCTGCCCAACGGCCTTGAGCTGCGCCAGATCCGGGTGCCCATGGGGGTCATCGGCATCATCTACGAGGGCCGCCCCAACGTCACCGCCGACGCCGCGGTCCTGTGCCTCAAGAGCGGCAACGCCGCCCTGCTGCGCGGCTCCTCCAGCGCCCACTCCTCCAACACCCGCATCGTCGAGGTGATCCGCGGCGCCCTGGACAAGAGCGGCGTGCCGGTCGACGCCGTGCAGCTGGTGCCCGGCTCGGGGCGCGGCTCCGCGCAGGCGCTGATGCGCGCCCGGGGCCTGGTCGACCTGCTCATCCCGCGCGGCGGCGCCGACCTCATCCAGACCGTCGTGCGCGAGTCCACCGTCCCCGTCATCGAGACCGGGGCCGGCAACTGCCACGTCTACATCGACGAGCACGCCGACCTGGACAAGGCGGTGGCCATCGCGGTGAACGCCAAGGCCCAGCGGGTGTCGGTGTGCAACTCGGCCGAGACGCTGCTGGTGCACGACGGCATCGCCGACCGCTTCCTGCCCCGCTTCCTGCGCGAGATCACCGACCTGGGCGTGACCGTGCACGGCGACGACCGGGTGCTGGCCTACGACGACCGCGCCGTGCCCGCCACCGAGGACGACTGGGCCACCGAGTACCTGTCCATGGACCTGGCGGTGAAGGTGGTCGGGGACATGGACGAGGCGATGGCGCACATCCGCGCCTACTCCACCGGCCACACCGAGGCCATCGTGACCGACTCCCAGTCGGCCGCGCGCCGCTTCTCCTCGCGTGTGGACTCGGCGGCGGTCATGGTGAACGCCTCGACCCGCTTCACCGACGGCGGGGAGTTCGGCTTCGGCGCCGAGATCGGCATCTCCACCCAGAAGCTGCACGCCCGCGGGCCGATGGGCCTGCGGGAGATGACCTCCACCAAGTACATCGTCACCGGTGACGGCCAGGTGCGCTGAGCGCCCCGGACGGAGGATCCGCGGGGAGTCCGCGTCGTCCGCGCATGCCCCGGACGCCTCTTCGGGCCCGGCCGAAGAGGCGTCCGGCGCCCGAGCGGGGAGTGGCGTGCGCGGCGCGGAATCCCCTGGGCGGCCGGGCTTCCCGCCAAGCGCCCCCGGGGCCCCGGAAGGTACTACGATGCCGAAACGGCAGGAGTTTTCACGTTTCCGGGAGCCCCCCATGACCACCGACCAGCACCCGCCGTCCGGATCGACGTTCGACAGCGGGGTGCCCACGGCCGCCCGCGTCTACGACGTCATGCTCGACGGCAAGGACAACTACTCCATCGACCGCCAGGTGGCCCAGGCCAGCCTGGAGGTCATGCCCGAGCTCAAGGAGATCGCCCGGCACAACCGGGAGATCCTGCACCGGGCCGTCCGCCACATCGCCGGAGAGCAGGGCATCGACCAGTTCCTCGACCTGGGGTCGGGGCTGCCCACCGCGCGCAACACCCACGAGGTCGCCCAGGAGGCCGACCCGGCCGCCCGGGTGGTCTACGTGGACATCGACCCGCTGGTCTCCGCGCACGGCCACGCCCTGCTGGCCGAGAACGCCCACACCCGCGTCGTCACCGCCGACATCCGTGAGCCCCGCACCGTGATCGACCACCCGGAGGTGCGCGAGCTCATCGACTTCGACCGGCCGGTGTGCGTGATGCTGTGCGGCATCCTGCACCACATCCTCGACGAGGAGGACCCCGACGGCATCGTGGCGGCCTTCCGCGACGCGGCCGCGTCCGGCTCCTACTTCTTCATCACCAACTTCACGCGCCTGGGCGACGCCCCGGAGAGCGTCGAGCTGGAGCGCGTGCTGCTGAGCCAGCTGGGCACCGGCCGGGTGCGCACCCCCGACGAGCTCCTGGGCTACTTCGCGGGCATGGAGCTGCTCGCCCCCGGGCTGGTCCCGCTGCCGCTGTGGCGGCCGGACGGCATCGTCAAGGACAGCACCTCCGTCGCCGCCCGGTTCATGACCGGGGGAGTGGCGCGCAAGAACTGAGCGCGCGGCGGGGCGCGGGACCGGCCGGCCTGCGCCCCGTTCCGCACCGGCGGACGGGAGGCGCCCCGTCAGGACCGCTCGGAGCCGCCGGAGCCCCCGCCGCGGCTCCCGGCGGTCTTCCACCGCTCGGCCACGGTGTCGAAGATCTTCCCGCCGGCGTTGGCCGCGGTCCCCGCCACGTCGCGCACCATGCCCACCAGCGGGTCCGAGGAGCGCTCCCAGGACTGCTTGTAGGAGTCGGCGGCGCTGCGCGCCTCCTCGCCGACCGAGGCGTCCTTGTCGCCGGACCGGCGCGGGTAGTCCCCGGCCAGGATGGTGCGGTAGGAGCCCTCCTCGATCCAGCGGTGCAGCTCGGCGGTGCGCACCACGGCGAACGGGTGCGTGGTGCCGATCAGGCTCATGAGCTTGAGGAGGCTGTCGCGCGCGTCGCCGCCCTCGTCGTACTCCTTGGCCTGCTCCAGGAAGGCGTCGGTGTTCATCTCGGCCAGGCGCGAGCCGCCGGCCATCTTCATCAGCGCGCGCTTGGCGGCGTCGGGGTCCTGCGCGGCCAGCAGGCCCGCGCGGTCGCAGGAGAGCTCGGACTTGCGGTACCACTCCTCGAGGGCGGCGACGATGGCGCGCAGGCCGATGTAGCCCAGCGGGATCCACGCCACGCGCGCGGCCAGGTTGATCAGCGCCAGCAGCATGGTCCGGTAGACCGCGTGGCCGGAGAGGATGTGCCCCACCTCGTGGCCGACCACGAAGCGCTGCTCCTCGGCGTCGAGCAGGTCGAACAGCCCGGAGGTCATGACGATGAACGGCCGCTGGCTGCCGATCGCCATCGCGTTGGGCTTGGGGTCCATCTTGATGTAGAGCTCGGGCACCTCTTTGAGGTCGAGCACGTAGGCGGCGTCGCGCACGTAGTCGTGCACCTCGGGGAACTGGCGCTCGCCGACGCGCACCGCCCCGGACAGGAACATCAGGCGCAGGGCGCGCTCGTTGAACAGGCCCGAGAGCCTGCGGAAGACCTCGTCGAAGCCGCGGAGCGAGCGCAGGGCGACCAGGGCGCCGCGGTCGGCCGGGTGCTCGTAGGCACGGGAGGAGATGTCGTCGAGTCGGACGCGGGCGCGGTCTGGTGTGTTGGTGGCCATGTCGGCATGCTATGCGCGGCTCCCCCGCCGACGCCACGATTTCGGGCAACGAGATATGACGTGAATCGCGGCCCGCCGCGGGCGGCCTCCGGGGCGGTGCGCGGGCCCCGCCGACGAGGGATCGGGCGGGCGGCGGCGGGCGGTGCGCGGCCGGGGCGGTGGACGCCTTCGGTTAGTCTCGGCGGCGGCTGGATAAACCGCTGTAAAGGGAGCGATGAGGTGGCGAACGGAGCGATGGGCGCGGCGGAGGCCGGACGGAGGCCGGACGGCCCCAGGCGCGTGGGCGTCATGGGCGGCACCTTCGACCCGATCCACCACGGGCACCTCGTCGCGGCCAGCGAGGTGGCGCACCTGTACCACCTGGACGAGGTCCTCTTCGTCCCGGCCGGGCAGCCCTACCAGAAGGACCTGGACAAGGTGGCCCCGGCGGAGGACCGCTACCTCATGACGGTCATCGCCACCGCCGAGAACCCGCGGTTCAAGGTCAGCCGGATCGAGGTCGACCGGGAGGGCCCCACCTACACCATCGACACGCTGCGGCAGCTGCGCCGGGGGTACGGGCCCGAGGTCCGGCTCTTCTTCATCACCGGGGCCGACGCCCTTGGCGCTATCCTGAGCTGGCAGAACGTGGACGAACTCTTCGATCTCGCGCATTTCGTGGGCTGCAACCGGCCCGGGCACCGGCTGACCGACACCGGACTGCCCGACGGCAAGGTCAGCCTGGTGGAGATCCCGGCCCTGGCGATCTCCTCCACCGAGTGCCGCGAGCGGGTGCGCAAGGGCGAACCGATCTGGTACCTGGTCCCCGACGGGATCGTCCGCTACATCAACAAGACCGGGCTCTACCTCGACGACCCGTCGCCGGGGCGGACCCCAGGGGAGGCAGCTACTTCATCGTGACCGCTACGGACAGGGCCGTCGAGCTCGTGAACATCGCCGCCGAGGCGGCTTCGGACAAACTGGCCCAGGAGGTCGTCGCCTTCGATGTGAGCGACCAGCTCGTCATCACCGACGCCTTCCTGCTGTGCTCCGCGCCCAACGACCGGCAGGTGCGGTCCATCGTCGACGAGGTGGAGGACCGGCTGCGCGACGCCGGCGTCAAGCCGGTGCGCCGGGAAGGGGAGCGCGACGGGCGCTGGGTGCTGCTGGACTACGTCGACATCGTGGTCCACGTGCAGCACGAGGAGGAGCGCGGCACCTACGGCCTGGAGCGGCTGTGGAAGGATTGCCCCGCGATCCCCCTGCCCGAGGCCGCGCAGGGGCGCGAGCGCACCCAGGACGGCGCCTGAGGACCCGTCCGCCGTCGACCCGCACTGGAGTTGAGTCCATGGCCGAATCCCGTCGTGTCCTGTGCTGGCGCCACGGACAGACGCAGTGGAACGCCGAGAAGCGCTTCCAGGGGCAGTCCGACATCCCGCTCGACGACGTCGGGCGGGAGCAGGCGCGACGGGCGGCCCGGCTGCTGGCCGCACTGCGGCCGGACGCGATCGTCGCCTCGGACCTGCGCCGGGCTGCGGACACGGCGGGGTTCCTGGCCGAGGCCACGGGCCTGCAGGTGCACTCCGACAAGGGGCTGCGGGAGCGCTTCGGCGGGCCGTGGGAGGGGCTGACGACCGCGGAGATCCGTGAGCGCTGGCCGGAGGAGAACGCCCGCATGGAGATCCCCGGCGGCGAGCCCGTCGAGGAGGTGGGCGAGCGGGTCGCCGATGCGGTCGGCCGCGGTCTGGACCTGGTGCCCGAGGGCGGGCTCCTGGTGGCCGTGGGGCACGGTGCGGCGCTGCGCGCGGGCATCAACCGGATGCTCGGGCTCCCGCAGGAGATCCGCCAGGCCCTGGGTCCGCTGGGCAACTGCTCGTGGTCGGTGCTGGGGCCGCTGCGCACGGGCGGCTGGCGGCTGCTGGAGCACAACGCCTCCAGCCTGCCCGAGGAGCGGGTCCTCGGCGACGACCGCTGACGGCCGCTCAGGCGGCGGCCCCCGGGCCGCCGCAGGGAACCGTTTCGACTAATCGAGCGGGATCCGCTAAGGTTCAGGGTGTCGGCAGGGCGGAGATCCCCGCCCGGGCCGGACCCACGGGGCTATGGCGCAGTTGGTAGCGCGCCTCCATGGCATGGAGGAGGTCTGGGGTTCGAATCCCCATAGCTCCACAGAGAGACGGCACGTTTCCGGTTTCCGATCGGGAACGTGCCGTTTTCGTGTGCGCGCTGGGGGCGTCACCGAGCTCCCCGCCACGGCCGTCCTGAGGTTCTTCCCGGTGCCGCTGTGGGCGGCCTGGGCCGCGGGGTTCCGGCCGCTCCGCGCTCCGGCCCTGGGGCCCTCGGTCGCGGGGCGGCGGGCGCGTGACGGGCACTGCCGGCGCGCTCCTACCGCTCCGGCCGACCGACGGCGCGACGGGCGCGTGGGCCCCGGCCCCGCGCCGTTCAGTTCGTGTGCGCTGCTCCGGCGCCTCCCGTCCCCGTGGCGGACCGGAGGCGGGCCGGGTACGCGTGCCGGGGCCGGGGCCGGGGCCGGGGTGGGATCAGAGGTACAGGCCGGTGCCCTGCTGCGGCGACTCGTTGGCGACGGCGTGCACGTCGCGTTCGCGCAGCACCAGGTACCGCTCGGCCTGGAGTTCGACCTCCAGCTGGTCCTCGGGGTTGAACAGGACCCGGTCACCGGTCTTCACGTGCCGCGCGCTGGTGCCCGCGCCGCAGACCTCGCCCCAGACGAGGCGGGTCGCCATCTTCACGGTGTCCGGGATGACCAGCCCGCCCGAGCTGCGGCGCTCCCCCTTCTCGGGGAGAAGCCGCACGAGCAGCCGATCATGGAGCATCTGGATTTCGAGCTTTGTTTCGGGCACCCTGCCAGCTTATGGGGTTCCAGGACGTGACCGGGAGCGGTGGTCGGAAGGGGGATCGGCGGTCGGAGCAGGGGCACGGGCCCGGGGAGGGCTCCTGGAGTGTGATCGCAAGCGGGCCCGGGGGCGAACATCGGCGGAACGGCGTGAGCACTCCTCGGGATCCGGTAAGGTCGAGGTGTCGCCGCGGCGAGGCCGAACCACCGGCACGCAGGGGCGACGACCAGGGGCTATGGCGCAGTTGGTAGCGCGCCTCCATGGCATGGAGGAGGTCTGGGGTTCGAATCCCCATAGCTCCACCCGGTTTCGAAGGCGGCCGGGCACCCGACGCGGGTGCCCGGCCGCCTTCGTTTCGGCTCCGGGGCCGGACTCAGGGCGGATCCGCCGGCCGGTCCCCCTCCGGGGGCGGGCCCGTCGAGGCCCGCTCGACCAGGCGGGGCGCCAGGGTCGCGTGGCGGTCCTCGGTCCTGCCGCGCATGCGCTCCAGCGCCATCTCCACCGCCAGCCTCCCCATCACCGCGCGGGGCTGGTCCACGCTGGTCAGGCGGGGGCGCACGGTCTGGGCCAGGGCGGTGTTGTCGTAGCCCACCACCGACAGGCCGGCCGCGCGGCGCTCGTGGGCGGCGTCGAGCACCGCCAGCGCGGCCAGGTCGTTGACCGCGAACACCGCCGTGGGCCCCTCGTCGAGCAGCGCGGCGGCCGCGTCCGCGAACGTCCCCCCGCCCGGGCGCCGCACCAGGGTGTGCCGCTCCAGCCCCAGATCCCGCATCGTCTCCCGGTACCCCTGCAGGCGGGCGCGCGAGGCCGGGCGGTCCGACCCCGACAGGTGCGCCACCCGCTCGTGCCCGAGCCCGGCCAGGTGCCGCACGGCGGCCTCGGCGCCCGCGCGGTCGTCGTTGGCCACCGTGTCCACGCCCGGGGTGAACCGCTCGGGGCGCCCCACCATCACCACCGGGACCCGGCGGGCGGCTTCGGCGAGCGCGTCGGACTCCGGCCACGAGCTCACCGCGATCACGCCGTCCACGTTCAGCCGCAGCAGCGAGTCCAACCGGTCGGTCAGCCGGGCCCGGTCGCGGCGCCCGTGCGCGAGCAGGACGGTGAGCCCTTCGGCGTCCGCCGCCTCCTCCACCCCCGCGACGACCTCGGTGTGGTAGGGGTTGGCCAGGTCGGTCAGCAGGACGCCCAGGATCATGGTGCGCCCCTGGACCAGGCTGCGGGCCAGGGTGTTGGAGCGGTAGCCGAGCCGGCGCGCCTCGGCCAGGATGCGCGCCCCGGTCTCCGGGTTCACGCCGCTGCCGCCGCGCAGGGCCAGCGACACCAGCGACTTGGACACCCCCGCCGCCGCCGCGACGTCCACGATGGTGGGGCGCCGTCCGCGGGTGCCTCCCGCCTTGCCGTCTGCTTCCACCCCGCCATTGTGGCCCAGGAGCACCGGCCCGCGGCGGCGGATTTGGAACGTTCCAAACGCGTTCCCCGGCCGTCTACCGGGCATCCGCCCCCTGGTGCGGAGCCCTGCCTAGCGTCGTCGGTGAGCGAAGGCCCGGAAAGGCAGGAATTCAGTGGAACCCGTCACCCCCGCCCTGCGGCACCGTCCCGACGCCCTCCTTCTGGACTTCGGCGGCGTCGTCTTCCAGACGCGCAAGCGCCCCGAGGGGCGCGCGGACGCCGCCCGCCACCTGTGCGCGGTCCTGGCCCGCGCCGGCCACGAGGCGGACGCCGCCGCGGTGCGCGCGTCCCTCGACGCGGGGCTCGCCGCCCTCAAGGACTGGAAGAACGCGGCGAGCCGCCGCCGCGTCCCCCGGGAGCTGGACCACCGCACCATCTGGACCGACTTCCTCGCCTCCGACCTGGACGGGCCGGCCCGCGAGACCCTGGCCGGGAGCGGGGCCCGGCTCCTGGCCGAGATGTCCCCCCTGCTCTCCGAGCACGAGGTGCGCCCCGGCATCGCCGACCTCCTCGCGAGCGCCCACGCCCTGGGCGTGCGGGTCGGCATGGTCTCCAACGCCCACTCCGGCCGCTCCCACCGCGAGCTCGTGCGGAGCGCCGGGCTGGAGGGGTACTTCGGCGTGCAGGTGTACTCCGACGAGGTCGGCATCCGCAAACCCCACCCCGAGATGATCCGCCTGGCCGCCCGAGCCCTGGGCACCGTCCCCGAACGGTGCTGGTACGTCGGCGACACCTGGGACCGGGACGTGGTGGCCGGTCGGCGGGCGGGGGCGGGCGCCGCCGTCATCACCCGCCACCACTCCACCGACACCCCGCCCTACCCGGTCCGCGCCGCCGCCGACGCCGTCTACGACACCCCCGAGGGCCTGGTCGAACCGCTGCGGAGCAGCGTGCCGCGCGGGCCCGCCGACGCCGCACCGGCGCCCTCAGAACCGGGCCCCGCCGCCCGGCCCGCCGGCCGCCCCTCCCGCGCGCCCGCTGCGCTCCTCTTGGACCAGGGCGGTGTCATCGCCCTGTCCGAGCCCGCCCCCGACGCCCAGGCGGCCTTCGCCGAGAGCCTGGCCGAACGCCTGGACCGCGCCGGGTACTCCGCCTCGCCCGACGACGTCCTCGCCCTGGTCCTCGCCGGACGCGAGCGCTACCGGGCCTGGAAGGAGACCGCCGCCGAGGACGGCCGCGTCCCCGAGGTCACCCCGAGGGCCTTCTGGCACGACATGGTCGGCCGCGACCTGCCCCCGCACGCCCGGGCGTTCCTGTTCGCCGAGTCGGCCCAGCTCATGCTGGAGTACGCGCGCTCCAAGAGCCGTGCGCGGATGCGCAGCGGCGTGCGCGAGGTCCTGGAGGCCTGCGCCGGACGCGGTGTCCCGGTCGGCATCGTCTCCAACACGGTCTGCGGCCGCGCCGTGCGGGAGGAACTGGAGCGCTTCGGCATCGACGGCCTCATCGGCGCGCACGTCTACTCCGACGAGCTCGGGCGCCGCAAGCCCGACCCGCACACCGTCCGCACCGCCCTGGCCGCCCTGGACGCCGACCCCGCCACGTGCTGGTTCGTCGGGGACAAGCCCTGGCGCGACACCGCCGCCGCCCGCCGCGCCGGGGTCGGCACCTGCGTGGTCGTGCGCGGGGGATCGGCCTCCGACGAGCGGATCGACGCCGCCCTGGCCGGCCCCGCCGAGCAGCGCCCCGACCACGCCATCGACGAGATGGGCGACCTGCTCGGCCTGTGGGCGGACGCCGGTGCGCCCACAGGCTCCTGACACGGCCCCCTGATACGGCCCCCGGCCCCGCCCCGTCACATCACCGCGCGGAAAGGCACACACCCATGTCCGAACCGGCAGCCCCCGCCCGACGCCCCGCCCCCCGCACCCGATCCGGCCCGCCGCAGCTCAACCGCAGCCAGAAGCTGATGGTCTTCGTGCTGTCGATGACCCTCTTCGGCCTCGCCAACATCCTCACCGAGGTCCTGCCCGAGATCCGCATCGGGCCGGTGGAGCTGTCGGTCTCCTACCTGGCGTTCGTCCCGGTGGTGATGGCCTCCCTGTTCCACCCGCTCTACGCCGCGCTCGGCGCGCCGCTCGGCGAGATCGTCTTCGTCGACCTGCTCATGGGCGACTTCTCCGGGATCGGCGAGCTCGAGGGCTACCTCCAGCTCTTCCTCGGCCTGTACATCGCGGGCTGCCTGGTGCGGGACCCGCGCCGGCGCGGCCAGGTGTTCGCGGCCTCGGTCACCGCGGTCGCCGTCGACAAGCTCCTGTCCGCCGTGGTCGACATCGGCAAGGTCATGGTCGGGGTGGAGGACGCCGAGTACGTGGCCGGCCTGCCCGAGTCCATCCTGCTGCTGGAGGGCGTGGGCTTCACCACCGACCTGGTCATCAGCGGCGTCCTGTTCGGGGCACTGCCCGCCATGGCCATGGCGCCGCGCCTGTACGGCAAGGTCGAGCCGCTGCTGGGAATGGCCCCCCGCGACCCGGCCCGTCCGGCCCCGCTGGCCGAGCGCGGCACCGGGGCGTTCCTGCTGACCGCGCTGCTCCTGGCCTTCGTGTCGATGATCGCGGCCTTCACCTCCGGCATCGTGGACAACTTCGGGGTCTGGGAACCGGGGTTCATCGACCGGTACGGGCAGCGCTTCCTGTGGGTCGGGGTCTCGGCCGCCTGCCTCGTCCTCATCGCCCTGGTGGTGTCCGTGCGCTACCTGGTCCACGCGCGCCGCGAGCGCGCCGCCCAGGACGCCGGAGCGGGCCGAGGGGAGGGGCGGCGGTGAGCGCGGCCCCCGCGATCGAGGTCGACGGCCTGGCCTTCCGCTACCCCGGCGCCGCCGAGGACTCGCTCAGGGGCGTCGACCTGACCATCGAGCGCGGCGACTTCACCGCGGTCGTCGGCGGCAACGGCTCGGGCAAGACCACCCTGTGCAAGGCCTTCAACGGCCTGGTCCCGCACTACTGGTCGGGCGCCTTCGAGGGCGCGGTCCGGGTGATGGGCCGCGACACCCGCGACCTGTCCGTGGCGGCCCTGTCCCACCTGGTCGGCTACGTCTACCAGGACTTCGGCAACCAGCTGGTGCGGCCCACGGTCCGCGACGAGGTGGCCTTCGCCCCGGTCAACTTCGGCCTGCCCGACCACGCCCGGCGCGTCGACGAGGCGCTGGAGGCGCTCGGCATCGCGCACCTGGCGGACCGGTACACCTGGCAGCTCTCCGGAGGCCAGCAGCACCTGGTCGCGCTGGCCTCGGTGATGGCCCTGCGCCCCGCGGCGGTGGTGGTCGACGAGCCGGTGGCCGAGCTGGACCCCGCGCGCGCCACCGGGATCTACGAGGCACTGAGCGACCTCAACGCCCGGTGGGGCACCACCGTCGTCGTCATCGAGCACCATGCCGAGTTCGTCGCGCGGTACGCGCGCTCCGCGGTGCTGATGGCCGACGGCGCGCCGGTGTGGCACCTGCCCGTCCGGGAGGCCATGGAGCGCTCGGAGGACCTCGACCGGCACGGCGTCCCCGCACCGCAGATCGTGCGCGCGGTGCGGGAGCTCGCCCCCGGCGCGCCCGCGCCGCTGACCGTCGGTGAGGCCGCCGGCCTGCTGGGCGGCCGCGACGACCGGACGGCGCCGGCCACGGAGCCCGGGCCCGCGGCCGCGCCCACCGCGCCCACCGCGGCCGCACCGCCCGTCGCCGAGATGACCGCGGTGGGCCACGGGTACCGGGAGGTCGACGGGTCCCGGACCCGGGTGCTCGACGGCGTCGACCTCACGCTGCGCGAGGGCGAGCGCGTGGCCCTGGTGGGCGGGAACGGCGCCGGGAAGTCGACGCTGCTGCGCCTGCTCACCGGCATCACCGCCCCCGGCTCGGGCACGGTCGCGGTCGACGGCGCCGACACCCGGTCCGTGCGCCCGGCCGAGCTGGCCGACCGGGTGTGCCTGCTCTACCAGCGGCCCGAGCGGATGTTCCTCAAGGCGAGCGTGCGCGAGGACGTGGCCATGTTCCCGCTCGGGCGGGGCCGCGAGGGCGCGGACGCCGAGGTCGCCGAGGTGCTGGAACGGGTCCGGCTGGCCGCCGTGGCCGACCGCGACGGCCGGCTGCTCTCCGGGGGCCAGCAGCGCCGCGCCACCCTGGCGATCGGACTGGCCACGCGCCCGGCCCTGCTCCTGCTGGACGAGCCCACCTCCAGCCTCGACACGGCCAGCCGCGACGCCGTCGTGGCGATGCTGGACGCGCTGGCCGGGACCATCCGGTGCACCGTGGTGGCCACCCACGACATGCACCTGGTCGCCGAGTGGGCCCAGCGCGTGGTGGTGCTCGACGGCGGCGGGATCGCGGCCGACACCGACCCGGCCGGGCTGTTCGGCGACCGGGCGCTGATGGACGCCGTCGGCCTGGTGCCGCCGCAGATCGTCCGGCTCGGCCTGGAGATGGGGCTCCTGCCGCCGCCGCTGTCGGTCGAGGAACTGGTGGAACGGGAGCGGGGCGCACTCGCCGGAAAGGGGGGCCATGAGCACGCGACGTGAAGCGCTGACGGTGGAGTGGGTGAAGCTGGAGCTCCTCCGCACCGCCTACGCCACTCGGGGCGGGATGCTGGCCCGGCGCGACCCCCGCTTCGTCATCGGCTGGTACCTGGTGTTCGCGGTGGTGCCCTGGCTGACCCACAACATCACGGTGCTCCTGGGCCTGTTCGCGGTCTGCGCCGCAGCGGTGGTCCTCAGCAGGGTGGGGCCGCTCGTGCTCGGCCTGTTCCTCCTCGGGTTCGTCCTGGAGAGCCTGTACGTCCTGTTCGCCGCGTGGTTCTTCGACGGAGACGCGGCGACCGCTCTGGCCCTGGCCGAGCTCACCCTCAAACTGGCGACCGTCAGCCTGGCCAGCATGGCGGCCTTCGTGTCGCTGGACCCGGAGCGGCTGTCCGACGCGCTGCTGAGCCTGCACGCCCCGGCGATGCTGAGCTTCGGCGTCAGCTACGGCTTCCGGATGCTCCCGGTGCTCATGGAGGAGTTCCACACGGTCGTCGACGGCTACCGGCTGCGCGCCGCGCCGCCGGGACCGCGGGGCGTCCTCGGCTGGAGGGTCGTCGTCCGCACGGGGACGACGGTGGTCAACGCGTTCTACCCGCTCATCCTGAACACGGCCAAGCGCACGCGGACCACCGTCGAGGCGCTGGAGACCAAGGGGTTCACCTACGCGTCGGAGCACCCGGACGGGCGGCGCATCCGCCTGGCCTACCTCGCGGCCGACCGGTGGGACGTCCTGCTCATCGCCGTAACGCTGGCGCTGGTGGCGGCCTGCTTCGGCCTCGGCCACCACTGGCCGCTGTACGGGACGGCAGGCTAGGGCCCCGGGGCGCCCGGGGGCGGGGCGGCCGCCGGTCGTTCCACCCCCGGGAATCCGGTAGGATCGAAGCGTTGCCGCAAGGCACGCGGGGCTATGGCGCAGTTGGTAGCGCGCCTCCATGGCATGGAGGAGGTCTGGGGTTCGAATCCCCATAGCTCCACCCGATCGGCGAAGGCCCGGACTCCGAGTCCGGGCCTTCGCCGTTTTCCGCCCCTCCTCCCGCCACGGTCCCCTGCGTCACGTGCGCCCCGCGGGTCCCGGGCCGGGTGGCCGGTACCGGCCTGTGGGACGGAACGAGCAGGGGACCGGTGTCGCGCCGCCCGAATCCGGGGAACCGGGAGGCGAGGGCGATTCGTCTTCCGGACAGCGGCCGCCCCGGCGGGCCGGGCCCGCGCACCAGCGCGGACAGGGGCCTACTGAGGGCGTCGATCGGAATGTAGTTTCGTTGTCGTCACCCATTGAGCAGAGGATGACCGTGACACCGAATCCCCCCGACCGGTCCCGCCTCACCGTACGAACCCTCCTCGCGACCGCGGCCCTGGTGCTCGCCGCCTGCGCCGGCCCCGTGGCCGCCGACTCCGCGCGCCCGGACGCGCCCGGGACCGGAGGCGAGCACTTCGCCGGCGCGCGCATCGCCGCGGTCGACTGGTGCGGCACGGGTGTCATCGGCGACCTCAACAGCGACCGCTCCCGAGGCCCGGCGGCCGCCCGCTGGGCCCCCGGGGCGCACGGGGCGGACGGCCCCGGGGGCGTGGCGGGCGAGCAGCACTTCCCCGCGCCGCCGGACGCGGGGGTCAGCAAGGTCTCCGTAGGGCGGGACGCGCTGGTCTCCGAGGCATCGCTGAACGACGTGCACTTCTCCCCGTCCTGCGCGCGCCCGCAGGGCGAGGGCGACGAGGACCCGGAGGACGAGGACCCGGAGGGGGCCGGTCCGGAGGGCGCGCGGGACCTGGCGGGCCTCTTCGGCGCCGACGACCTGGTCGTGGTCGAGACCGTGGAGTCGCAGGCGCGGTGGACCCCCGAGCGGGGGGCGTCGGCCCGGATGGAGGTGCACGGCCTGCAGGTGCTCGGCCACGACGTCGACGTCGGCGCCGGGACCTACGAGCGCACGTTCACGGCCACGGGGCCGGACGGTCCGGTCGAGGTGGACTTCACGGCGCGCGCGTCGGTGACCGAGCTGCCCGACGGGCAGTCGGGGGCCACCACGGCCGCGGCCGGACTGGACATGGAATTCGGCGTCACGGGCCCGGCGGCCGAGGGGCGGGAGCCCGAGGAGCGTACCTACCGCCTGGAGCTGGCCGACGTCAGCGTGCACAGTGTCCGCCCCGTGCAGGGCGGGCCGGAGACGCAGCGGGAGCGGGACCCCGAGCCCGGTGACGACCTGTCGCCCGGCGTCCCGCCGAGCCCGGGCGGCGGAGAGGAGGACGGCGACCAGGACGGCTCGGACGGCGGGTCGGACGGTTCGCAGGGCTCGGGCGGCTCCGGTGACTCGGGTGACTCGGGCGGCTCCGATGGCCAGGACGGCGCGGGTGACGGGGACGAGCGCGGCTCCGACCCCGGAGAGCGCGGCTCGGACGACGGGCACGGCGGTCAGGACGGCCGGGACGGCCGGGACGACGAGGGCGGATCCGGCTCTTCGCAGGACGGCTCTCAGGACGGCGCGTCGGACGGCTCGCAGGACGACGGTTCGGGATCCGGCGCCGGGGACTCCGGTGGCCAGGAGGGGCGCGACGGAGGAGGCGACGGGGACCCGTCCTCCGACCCGGGCGCGGAATCGGGCTCCGAGCGCACGCCGGACCGCGACGATGTGGCCATCGACCCGCAGGGGAGCGATACGGGGAGCCTGCCGGTGACGGGTACGGCCATCCTCGGCATGGTGGCGGCCGGCCTGCTGTCCTTCGCCGCCGGAGCGGCCGCCCTCTTCCTGGGCCGCCCGAGGCGCTCATCGGCCCCGGAGGCCTGAGGGCGCACGACGGGACGCCCTGTGGGGCCAGGGCCGGACGGCAGGGCCGTGGCCGGGCCTGAGGCGCGGCCGTGAGACGCCCCCGATCTCGGAGGCGTCCTCCGGGACGGCGGTCGCCGACCCGTGCGCCCGGTAGAAGCCGCGACGACCTGGGCATAACCACCGCCGACGGTCGAAGCACCGGCGAAGAGGAGACCATGATGTCCTTGACCCTCGGCGGTGGGCCGCTCAGCAAGCACCCGCCGGACACCGTCAACTACACGATCGAGTCGCCGCACCACGCGCTCTTCATGCAGCCGTTCCCGCGCCGCGTCCGGGCGCGCCTGGCGGGCAGCACGGTCCTCGACTCCGGACAGGGCTACCTCGTCCACGAGACCGGCCTGCTCCCGCAGCTGTACGTGCCGACCGAGGACATCCCGAGTGCGCGCCTGACACCGAGCGAGACCACCACCCACTGCCCGTTCAAGGGCGACGCCGTCTACTGGAACCTGAAGGCGGGCGACCGCACCGTCCAGGACGCCGTGTGGGCCTATCCCGACCCGCTGCCCGGCGCGCACTGGCTGCGCGGCCTGAGCGCCATGTACTGGGGAGCCGCCGACTCCTGGATGGACGAAGAGGAGGAGGTCCACGGCCACCTGCGCGACCCCTTCCACCGGGTCGACGCCCGCATGTCCTCCACCCTGGTGCGGATCCGCCACGGCGACCAGGTGGTGGCGCTGACGAGCAAGCCCAAGATCGTGTCCGAGACCGGCCTGCCGAACCGCTACTACATCCCGCCGGACGATGTGCGCCGGGACCTGCTGGTGCCGAGCGAGACCACCGCCTACTGCCCCTACAAGGGCCAGGGCCGCTACTGGCACGTGCGCGCCGGCGACGGCGGCCGGGTGACCGACGCGGCCTGGAGCTATACGGAACCGCTCAAGGACGGGCACGCCATCCGCGACCACTACTGCTTCCTGCACGACGAGCTGGAGACCACGGTCGAGCGGGCCTGAGAGGCGGGTGACCGGGGGAGGCCCCCGCGTCCCGGCCGACCGTCCAGGTCGGCACAGGTCGGCGCAGGCCAGGGCCCGACGGGGCGGTGCCGGGAGTCCTCCGGAGCCGCCGTCCACCGGTTCCCGGCGGCGGCCGCACGCGTCACCGGGGCGCGGTACTGTCGCATGCGTGCCAGAACTCCCCGACGTCCCGACCCTGCTCCAGACCGCCGTCGACGCGCTCGGCGGCTCCCACCGCGAGGGCCAGTCCCGGATGGCCCGGGCGGTCGACTCCGCCGTCGGCGATGCCGAGCACCTGGTGGTCCAGGCCGGAACGGGCACCGGGAAGTCGCTCGGCTACCTCGTCCCGGCGATCCGGCACGCGGTCGCCGAGGACACCACCGTGGTGGTCTCCACCGCCACCCTGGCCCTGCAGCGCCAGCTGATCGAGCGCGACCTGCCCCGGCTGGCCGCGGCGCTGGCCCCGAGCCTGGGCCGCGAACCGACCTTCGCCATCCTCAAGGGCCGCGGCAACTACCTGTGCCGCCACAAGATGTCCGGCGCCGGGGACGACGCCGACGACGGGTCCGAGCTGTTCGACCCCCGCCAGCTGTCGGCGATGGGCCGCCAGGTCAAGCGGCTGCACGAGTGGGCCGAGGAGACGGACACCGGCGACCGCGACGACCTGGACACCGGGGTGGGCGACCTGGCCTGGCGGCAGGTCTCCGTTGCGGGCAACGAGTGCATCGGCGCCGCCGCCTGCCCCTTCGGGCAGGAGTGCTTCGCCGAGCTGGCCCGCGAGGACGCCGCGTCCGCCGACGTCGTCGTCACCAACCACGCGCTGCTGGCCATCGACGCCATGCAGGGCCGCCACCTGCTGCCCGAGCACGCGGTGCTGGTCGTGGACGAGGCGCACGAGCTGGTGGACCGGGTCACCTCGGTGGCCGCCGCCCAGCTGGGGGAGCGGGCGGTGACCACGGCCGCCAAGCGCGCGGGGCGGCTGGTGGAGCCCGACACCGCCGGGCGCCTGGAGGAGGCCGCCGACGGGCTTGCACTGATGGTCGCCGATGCCGAGCCCGGGCGCCTGGACCACCTGGACGAGGGTCTGGCCGGCGCCGTGGCGGTGGTGCGCGACGCCGCGCACGCCTGCATCACGGCGGTCAAGGGCGTCAAGACCGGCGGTGAGGACGACCCGGAGGGCACGGCGGCCCGCAAGCGCGCGCTGGCCGGGCTGGAGGAGGTGCACGACGCGGCCGAGCGCATCCTGGAGGCCGTGGAGCCGCCGCTGCGCGAACGCGGATCGGTGGTGTGGCTGGCCAAGGGGCCGCGCACCGCGCCGAGCCTGCACGTGGCTCCGCTCGGCGTGGGCGGCCTGCTGAGGGACAAGCTCTTCGGCGACCGGACCGCGATCCTCACCTCGGCCACGCTCGCCCTGGGCGGGACCTTCGATGCCCTGGCCGGCCAGTGGGGCCTGGGCAGGGAGACGGTCCTCAAGGACGACGTCCCCGACCCCGACCTCGCCCCGGACCCCGAAAGCGCCGACGGTGAGCCGCGCTGGCGCGCGCTCGACGTCGGCTCGCCGTTCGACCACGCCCGCAGCGGCATCCTGTACGTCGCCCGGCACCTGCCCCAGCCGGGGCGGGACGGCCTCGACGAGAGCTACCTGGAGGAGATCGCCGGGCTCATCGAGGCCGCGGGGGGACGCACCCTCGGCCTGTTCTCCTCCATGCGGGCGGCAGAGAAGGCCGCCGAGGAGATGCGCGAACGGCTCGACCTCCCGATCCTGTGCCAGGGGGAGGACTCCACCGGCCGCCTGGTCGAGCGGTTCGCCGCCGATGACGGCGCGTGCCTGTTCGGCACCCTCTCGCTCTGGCAGGGGGTGGACGTCCCGGGGCCGTCGCTGCAGCTGGTGATCGTGGACCGCATCCCCTTCCCCCGCCCCGACGACCCGCTGTCCTCGGCCCGGCAGCGCGCGGTCGGGGCGCACGGCGGAAACGGGTTCATGGCGGTGGCGGCCACGCACGCCGCGCTGCTGCTGGCCCAGGGCACCGGGCGCCTGCTCCGGTCGGTGGACGACCGCGGCGTGGTGGCGGTGCTGGACCCCCGCCTGGCGACGGCGCGCTACGCCGGGTTCCTCCGGTCGAGCCTGCCGCCGTACTGGGGCACCACCGACCCGGAGGTGGCACGGGCGGCGCTCAAGCGCCTGGACGCCGCGGCCCCGTCGGCGGCCCGCCAAGGGGCCGAGGCCTGAGCGGGAACGCCGCGAGCGTCGCGTGCAGGAGCCGAAGCACGGGGTGCGGGGCGCGCGGTCCCGGCTCGGCCGATCCGTCCCGGCGCCAGGTGCCCGGACCGGTGACGGGGGTCCGCTGAAACGCCTGTGGGCGGGGATGTAGGGCTCCAGCAGGCTTTCTGGGCTCTGCGATCCTCGCGCCGGATCAGGCGTCTCCCCATGCACGCATGCACGAAGCCGGACTCCGGTGCGCCCCGACCGGACCGCCGGGACGCACTGCCCGTAAAAAAGGGGGCCCAGTCGCCGCACGGCCCGGGGGAGGGGGTGCGCGACGCGGGCCGTGAGCCGACCGGGCCGGGGCTGAGGCGGCCCGTCGTCCCCAGGGGCGAGCGGACGGAAGGTTCCCGCGATGCGGACCGGCGGCCCGGGGCCGGCCGGAGCGGGTCAAGAGCGGTCCGGCGGCGGACGCGGTCAGCGGCGGACCCGGTAGCCGAACAGGCGGACCGCGTACTCCGGGCTCTCCCCGTCCTCGGAGGCCTGGATGTGCCAGCGGTCCTCGTGGCCCCCGATCACCAGCTCGTTCCAGACCAGGTCGATGAGTTTGAGCCGGGCGCTCACCGCCGACTCCGGGTCGAGCACCACCGAATAGGCGCGGTCCGACAGGCGCTGGGTGACCATCCCCACCGGCTGGCCGTCCCAGATCGCCGGGACCGGGGCGTGCCCGATGTCCACGTCGCACTGGCGGAGCTGCTCGATCTCCTCCTCCAGCGCCTCCGCGGCCATCGCATCGTCCAGCTGGAGGGCCTCCTCCAGCTCGTCGCGGTCGAGGTCGTCGCGCAGGTAGGCGTGGTCGGTGCGGCGCCCGCACGTGCCGCAGAGCCGGCGGACCACGCACCGGGCGACCCCGTGGGCGGACTGCGCCTCACCGGTGCCCTGACGGTCGCTCACCGTGCGGATCCGGCCGCACTCGCAGCACAGGGCCGTGAGATCCTGCTTCATCCTTCAGTCCCCCTCCCACGGCGAGTATGCGATGGGAGGGCAACGTTAGGGAACCGGTTCGCCGAAGGAGTTCCGTCAAACTTGTGCCGATCAATGACCAAAGAGTCATGGATCGCCCGAATCGCCCGGCCTTTCGTTCGGCCCTTCGTTCACCCCCTCGACCGGCGCGTTCACGACCTCCGCCGCGCCCTCCGCCGCGCCGTCCGCCCCGGGGGCCGCGGCCCGCCGCGCGGCCGCGGGCGGGGTCCGCCCACCGGCGGCGCCGCCCCCGGCCCCTCCGGCCGCGGACGAGGCCTCCGCCGCCTCCGCGTCCTGCTCCTCCTGAGAGCCGTCGAGCAGCGGGTGCCCGGCCACCTCGTAGCGCCGGATGTACACGCTCATGAACGCCTGCAGGCTGGCCCCGGCGGGCAGCGCCAGCAGGGCGCCGGGCGCGCCCAGCACCGCCGCCCCGGCCAGCACCGCGCCGAACGCCACCGCGGGGTGCATGTCCAGGGTGCGGGCGGTGATGCGCGGCTGCAGCACGTAGTTCTCGAACTGCTGGTAGACGGTGATGAACACGAGCATCCACACCGCCGGCCACACCCCGCCGATCAGCGCCACGACCACCGGCAGCGCCCCGCCGATGTAGGTGCCCACGGTCGGGATGAACTGGGACAGCACCCCCACCCACAGCGCCAGCGCGAAGGCGTAGTCCACGTCCAGCACCACCAGCGCCGCGAAGTGCGCCAGCGTGGACACCAGCGCCAGCAGCGCCCGGGAGTAGATGTAGCCGCCGGTCTTGGCGACCGCGATCTCCCAGGCGCGCAGCACCTCGCGCTGGGTCCGGGGCGGCAGCACCGAGCAGATGGTGCGCCGGAAGCGCGGGCCGTCCGCGGTCAGGTAATAGGTGAACAGCGCCACCGCCAGGCCGTTGAACAGCACCGACAGCACGGCGGTCCCGGCGCCCCAGGCGTTCTCGGCCGCGCTGGAGGCCCACCGGTTGAGCTGGCCGCTGACGTCGGTGATCTCCGCCAGCAGCAACTCGGGCTCGAAGTCGGTGTTGAACGTGGTGTTGACCCAGCTCAGCAGCGCGCGGCTCATCGCGGGGATCTGCGCGGCGAACTCCAGGACCTGGCCGATCAGCATCGACCCCAGCACCGACAGGAACGCCACCAGCGCGCCCAGCGCCGCCAGCATCACGGCGGCGGTGGCCAGCCCGCGCGGCCAGCGGTGCTGCTGCAGCCAGTTCACCGCCGGCTCCAGGGCCAGCGCGAGGAAGAGCGAGATCACCAGCAGCAGGAGCAGCCCGCGCAGCTGGAGGAAGAGCCAGCCTGCGACGGCGAAGCCGATGACCGTCCAGACCGCCAGGATCATCGCGCGCGGCAGCCACGCGGGCATGCCGCCCTTGTCGGAGTCGGTCATCGGGGTGGGTTCGCCATCTCTTGCTCTGCTCGGTGGGCGCTTCCGCCCGGGCGGGCGGCCGTGGGGCGGGGGTCAGTCGTCCAGCGACAGGCCGCGCTTGTTGCGCTGGGTCCAGTCGCGCATCCGCTGGGGATAGCCGACGATCTGGACATCGTAGACGGGGGCGGCCAGGTCCCGTGCGACCTTGCGGATCACGTCGGGCGAACCGACGCGCCGCCGGGTCCACTCCCCGTCGTGCGCGACCGCCACGGCGGTGGTCGAGGTCGCGAACGTCTCCGGCTCGACGAAGAACTCCACGCCCGTCCTGGACTTCGCGAACTCGATCAGGGTCTTGATGTCGGAGTCCTCGGCGGCTCGGTCGAAGCGGGCCTTCCCCTGCTTCCTGGCCTTGCGCAGTCCGAACCGGTCTCGCCATCCCATGTGCGTGTGCGCTCCCGTCGCCGTGCCGCCTGCGTGAGGGGCGTGTCGTCGTGCCGTGGGACCTACGCCACCGAGTCTATCCACCGGGGCCAGGGCGTTTTCGGCGTTCTCCCCGCGCAGGCGTGACGGCGCTGCTACGGTCGGTGCGCACGACTGCGAGGGAGAGTGTGGCGTGACGCTGTGGACCTGGGTCGCCGAGACGTCGCGGCGCCTCCGTGAGGAGGGGCGCACCGAGACCGCCGATGCGGTGGCACGGCTGCCGCAGTTGGCGGCCGAGGGGGAGGCGGCGCGGATCCGCGCCCTGCTGCCGTCGGCGCTGCGCGCCGCACGGGCCGACGCCGACGCGCTGCCCCCGTGGACCGAGGGCTACCTGAACCACTGGGGTCCGGCCGCGCGGGTGGGCCACCGCGGCGAGGGCACCGCCGTGCTGGACCTGGTGGAGGGCGCGCTGCGCACCGCGCACGGCGAGGAGGACGACGACGAGGACGCCTCGGCCTGCGGGCCGGCGGCCTGCGCCGCGCAGAACGTCCTGGACTGCTACGCCAACATCGACGGCCCGGGCCGCACGGTGGACCGCACCGCGCTGCTCGCCGAGGCGATGACCCACGGCGGGCCCGGTCGGCCGGCCTGGGAGGCCCTGGTGGTGGCGCACGCCGACATGCTCATCGACGACGAGCGCCCCGACGAGGCCGTGCGCGAACTGGACCTGCGCGCCGCCGAGATCCGCGAGGCCGGGGCCGAGGTGGGCATGGACTACGGCTTCGCCTATGTGCGGGCCCTGCGCTACCAGGAGCGCTACACCGACGCCCTGCTCACCCTGGACCGGCTGGAGGAGGGCGCCCTGCTCGCGGTCCCGGTGGGGGTGCCGCGCACGGCGGCGGCCCGGCGGATCCGGTTCGAGCGTGCGCGGCTGCTGGCGTGGCTGGCCCGGTCGGGGCTGAAGCCGCCGGAGGAGGCGCGGCAGGCGCTGCCCGAGACCTCCGAGGCCGACGCCCACCCGCGGCTGCGCAAGGCGTGGGTCGACGCCGCCGAGGACCTGGTGGCCCTGGGCGAGCTGCGCAACGACTGGCGCATCGGGGTGGCCCTGACGTCGTGGTCGCGCTACGCCGAGCGGGTGGGCGCGCACCGGCCGTGCGCCCACCTGTCCATGGCGGCGGCGCGACTGGCCGCGGCGCGCGACGCGCGGTGGGTCGCCGACTCCGCGATCCGCCGGGCCCAGCGGGCGCTGGGGCGGGTGCGCCGGGCGCAGGACCTGGAGATCGACCTGGACGAGGCGCACGCCATGGTGCGCTCGGTGCCCGCGGTGGTGCTCCCGGCCCCGGCGGAGGACCTGCTGGAGCGGTTGCGCGAGGAGCCGCGCGAGTCGGTGGACCCCGAGCGCCAGGCCGACCTGGTGGTGGCGGCGCGCGCCGAGCGCCCCGAGGACACCGCGCTGCTGAACGCGCTGGGACAGGTGGGGCGGACCCTCATGCTGGGCGACACGGCGGCCGAGCCCCAGTGGAACCACGTCCGGCGGGAGCCGACCGACCAGAAGGCGGCCCTGTCCCTGCTGGAGACGCTCCTCCACGACAACGACACCGCGGGCGTGCGCACCCTGGTGCGAACCCTGACCGAACCGGCCCCGGCACGGACCTGACCCCGCCGCCGAACGTTTCCAGGTCGGCTCCGGCGCCAGGTCGGCCACACCACCGCCCGAAGGCGGTCCGACCGTTACCGCGCCCGGGGGCCGGGCGGGCCGTTGCCGGGCCGCGTTGTTGATCTCGGGGAAGTCGGCCTTGTACCGGCCGGTACAAGGCCGACTTCCCCGAGATCAACAAGGGAAGAGGGAAAATGCGCCCGGTATGCCCGGAATGGGGAGCTTTTCCCTCCCTCTCGGAGGGGGAACGGCCCTGCGGGCGCGGTTCCAGGGCCGCTTTTCCGGGATCGGCACGGGAGCCGGCGGAAAGCGGCACCACGGCACCGGACACGGTCACGACCCCACGCCCCGCGCCCCGCCGCTCGGCCGGAGTCCGCGAGCGGGGTACCTGCCGCTCCGTCGTTGCCGCTGTTCGCCCGGACCGCGAGGGGCCGGGCGGCCGACGAGCAGGGCCGGGGAACCGCTCGGCTGTCCTCCTCGCCGCCGCCCCCGACCCTGGCGCGCTGTCGCCCGGACGGCGGGCCGGAACCGAACGCCTAGTCGGCCGATGGGCCCTTCGCCAGGTAGTCGCCGGCGGGGTAGGCCAGGGCCGCCTTCGGCAGGTCGGAGGGGCGGCCGCTGGACAGGACGCGCAGGGTGCCGGTGGGTTCGGCGTCCGGGGCGGGCTCGGCGCCGATCCGCCGGAGCGTCTGGGCGGCCACCGCGTGCGCGGCGGTGAACAGCCGCGGGCGCCCTCCCAGCGCCGCCGTGATCTCCTCGTCCACCAGGTCGTAGTGGGTGCACCCGAGCACAACGCCCCGGACGCCGGCCGGGGTGCGCTCGGCGGCGTAGGCCACGGCCGCGGCCACCCGGTCCGGGTCGGCCGACTCCACGGCCTCGGCCAGGCCGACGCAGGCCACCGGGGTCGCCCGGCCTTCGGGGGCGTAGCGCTCGATCAGGTCGCTCTGGTACCGGCTCGCCGTGGTGGCCACCGTCGCCCAGACCGCGATCGGGCCGCCGTTCTCGGCGGCCGGCTTGATCGGCGGCACCGTGCCGATCACCGGGACCTCCGGCTCGAACCGCGAGCGCAGCGGCACCAGGCTGTGCACCGAGGCGGTGTTGCACGGCACCACCACCGCGTCCGGCGCCCCGCCGGGCACCGTGTCGGCCGCCGCGACGGCGCCCGCGATGACCCGGGCGACCACGTCGTCGGGGCTGAGCGGGCCCCACGGCATGTGGTCGGGGTCCATGGACAGGATCAGGTCCGCGTCCGGCCGCGCGGCGCGCAGCACGGCGGCGGTGGAGAGCATTCCGATCCCGGAGTCGACGAGAGCAATGCGCACGGCATCCGATCATATGGCGCGCCGGATGGAGGGCGGGACACCAGGGCACATGCGGGGTCGCGGCGGAACCGCCCGGTGTGGCCGGGGCCGCCGGGGCCCTCGGGGGCGGCCGCGGCGGGCGAGGTGACACGAGCCGGGGGCGCCGCGGCGGGATGTCGGCGGGGTGGGGGAGGATGCCGGGCGGCCGTGGAAGTGCGGCGGGCCGGTGCGGTCGGCCGGTCCCGCCCGGGGTGCGGATGTCCGATTTCCGCCGACGGCACGACGGTCGCGGGGCGTGCACGCTTCGGTTCGGGACGTAATTCCGTTGCGCATTCCCGGTTGAGAGAGTGGCATGGGGAACAGTGTCGCCCGCGCCTCACTACCGCTTGGTAGGCGTAGGGTTGCCGAGGGCCAGTCCGTCGTCCGCGGCGCACCGGGTGCGCCGGAAGAAGGGGAGTGAGCGTGCACCGTCAGCCTCCGCAGCGGGACTTCGCCGACCACGTCGCCGCCGTTCAGCGGCTCCGTCGGGATTTCGCGAACCTGCCCGAGGGCGCGCCCGTGCGGCTCGCCAAGCCCACGTCCAACCTCTTCCGGTTCCGCGACGACGGCGACGCCCCCCGGCTGGACGTCTCCGCCTTCACCTCGGTCATCTCGGTCGACCCGGTGACCCGCACCGCCGAGGTGGGCGGCATGACCACCTACGAGGACCTGGTCGCCGCCACCCTGCCGCACCGGCTCATGCCCACCGTGGTGCCGCAGCTGCGCACCATCACCCTGGGCGGCGCCGTCACCGGCCTGGGCATCGAGTCCAGCTCCTTCCGCAGCGGCCTGCCGCACGAGGCGGTGGAGGAGATCGAGATCCTCACCCCCACCGGCGAGACCGTGGTGGCCCGGCGCGACAACGAGCACGCCGACCTGTTCTACGGCTTCCCCAACTCCTACGGCACCCTGGGCTACAGCCTGCGCCTGCGCATCCGGCTGGAGCCGGTGGAACCCTTCGTCCACCTGCGCCACCTGCGCTTCGGCAGCGCCAAGGAGGCCATGGACGCGATGGCCCGGATCGCCGCCGACTCCGAGCACGGCGGGGAGCGGGTGGACTTCCTCGACGGGGTGGCCTTCGGGCCCGACGAGGTCTATCTGACGCTGGCCTCCTTCACCGACAGCGCCCCCTGGACCAGCGACTACACCGGCCACGACATCTACTACCGGTCGATCCCCCGCTACGCGGGCACCGGGCCGGGCGACTACATGACGGTCGAGGACTACATCTGGCGCTGGGACACCGACTGGTTCTGGTGCTCGCGCGCCTTCGGGGTGCAGAACCCGACCGTGCGCCGGCTGTGGCCGCGCTCGCTCAAGCGCTCGGACGTCTACCGCAGACTGGTCGCGCTGGACCGGCGCACCGACTTCAGCCGGCTGCTCAACCACTACCGCGGACGCCCCCAGCAGGAGCCCCTCATCCAGGACATCGAGGTGGGCGTCGAGCGCGGCGCCGAGTTCCTCGACTTCTTCCACGACAGGATCGGGATGTCGCCGGTCTGGATCTGCCCGCTGCGCCTGAGCGAGAAGGGCACCCCCGGCGAGGGTGGCCACATCTGGCCGCTCTACCCGCTGAAGCAGGAGCGGCTCTATGTGAACTTCGGCTTCTGGGGCATGGTCCCGATGAAGCGCGGGCAGCGCCGCCACCACCACAATCTGCTGGTGGAGGAGGAGGTCACGCGCCTCGACGGCCACAAGTCCCTCTACTCCGACGCCTTCTACTCCGAAGAGGAGTTCTGGAGGCTCTACAACGGCGACGCCTACGACCGGCTCAAGCGGACGTACGACCCGCAGGGGCGGCTGCTGGACCTGTACGCCAAGTGCGTCGGCAACAGGTGAGGCATCCAGCGAGGACGAGGACGAGGTCACGCCTGCCCCGGGGGTAAAGGGGCCGACGTGCCGCGACGAAGGGAACGAACATGCGGCTTGCGGAGATCTTCGAACGCGTCGTCGGGCCCGACGCGCCCGTGGGGTTCCGCGCCTACGACGGCAGCACGGCGGGCGACCCGGACAGCGACACCACCCTGGTGGTCCGCAGTCCGGTGGCACTGAACTACATCGCCCAGGCGCCCGGCGCCCTGGGGCTGACCCGCGCTTACGTCTCCGGGCACCTGGACCTGGAGGGCGACATGTACACCGCCCTCAAGCGGATGAGCGACCTGGTCTTCGACGACGGCCTGCGCCTGTCGCCCCTGGAGCTCGCCCGGATCGCGGCGGGCATCGGGTGGGTCAAGTTCGTCAACCGCGTCCCGCCGCCCCCGCAGGAGATGCGCCGCACCCGCCTCTCCGGCCGGGGCGGCCGGCACAGCAAGGACCGGGACGCCGAGGTCATCCACCACCACTACGACGTGTCCAACGCCTTCTACGAGCTGGTGCTGGGCCCGTCGATGACCTACACCTGCGCGGTCTTCCCCAGCGAGGACGCGACCCTGGAGCAGGCGCAGTTCGACAAGTACGACCTGGTGGCCAGGAAGCTCGACCTGCGGCCGGGCATGCGCCTGCTGGACGTGGGCTGCGGCTGGGGCGGCATGGTGCGGCACGCCGCCAAGGAGTACGGGGTCAAGGCCCTGGGCGTGACCCTGTCCAAGGAGCAGGCCGAGTGGGCGAGCAAGCGCATCGCCCAGGAGGGCCTGTCCGACCTGGCCGAGGTCCGGCACATGGACTACCGGGACGTGCCCGACGAGTTCTACGACCGGGTCAGCTCGATCGGGCTCACCGAGCACATCGGCAAGAAGAACGTGCCCGACTACTTCGCCGGCCTGTACTCCAAGCTCAAGCCGGGCGGCCGGCTGCTCAACCACTGCATCACCCGCCCGCGCAACGACCTGCCGGCGATGGTGCCCGGCGGCGTGATCAACCGCTACGTCTTCCCCGACGGCGAGCTGGAGGGCCCGGGCTGGCTCCAGGCGCAGATGAACGACGCCGGGTTCGAGATCCGCCACCAGGAGAACCTGCGCGAGCACTACGCGCTGACCCTGCGCCACTGGTGCGCCAACCTGGAGCGCAACTGGGACGCCGCGGTGCGGGAGGTCGGCGAGGGCACCGCGCGGGTGTGGCGGCTGTACATGGCCGGGTGCGTCCTGGGCTTCGAGAAGGACGTCGTGCAGCTGCACCAGATCCTGGGCGTGAAGCTGGACGGCACCGACGCGCACATGCCGCTGCGCCCGTCCTTCACCTGAGGGCGCTCCCTCCTCTGAGGGAACGCGACACCCTCGCGCCCCCGGCCGTACTGCGCGGCCGGGGGCGTTGCGGGATCATGGGGTCATGCCGGAAGAAGCGAGCGAGGAGCGGCTGCGCGCCGCAGAGAACGCCGTCGTCCTGATCGATGCCTATGTCCGCTCCGACCGCGACGCCCTGTCGGAGGCGGCCGCCCGGATCCAGGAGGAGGGGGACACCGGGACGGTCACCTCCGAACTGCGGGTCTTCGCCGCCTTCCTGACCCGCCGGGTGCAGGAGACCGGGGTGTCCTACCGTCCCGCCGACTCCCGGGAGGCGGTGGCCCGGACGGTGGCCGACCTGCTCCCGCCGGAGCTGGAGTTCGCCGTGGTCACGGCCTGGGAGGCGCACTCGGTCGGCGAGGAGGAGGCCGCCGAGCGCCTGTCCAACGGCGACCCCATGGTGCAGGTGCACATGCTCGCCGCGTTCTGCGCGGGCGTGGGCCGGGCCGTGTACAAGCCCGCCGAACTGGTCTCCACGCTGCGGATCGCGGCGGGGATCGAGGGCGGCGGCGCCGCGGGCGGCGGAGGGGAGGACGGCGACCAGGACACTTGACACGCGGGTGGTGCGTGTAAAGAGTGTGGGGGAGCCCACCCCCGTCGGAAGGCCCCCGCATGCTCTCCACGACGCACCCGGCCGAGCCGGCCGACATCGACCTGTCCTCGATGAGGTTCTGGAGCGCTCCGCAGCACGAGCGGAACGCCGCCTTCGCGCGGCTGCGCGAGCGCCCTCCGGTCTTCTTCGCCGAGCCCGACGCCGGGCCGGTCCCCGCGGGCCCGGGGTACTACGCCCTGGTCCGGCACGCCGACGTGACCGAGGCCAGCCGCAACCCGGAGGTCTTCGCCTCCGAGCCCAGCGCCATCTCCATCCCCGACATGCCGGCCGAGTTCGCCGAGTACTTCGGGTCGATGATCAACATGGACGACCCGCGCCACGCCCGGCTGCGGCGGATCGTCTCGCGCGGGTTCACCCCGCGCATGCTCGCCCGGCTGGAGGACGACGTGCGGCGCCAGGCCGAGCTGATCGTCGACGACCTGCTGGAGAAGGGCCCCTGCGACTTCGTCTCCGAGGTCGCCGCGCGGCTGCCGCTGGCCATCATCTGCGACATGATGGGCATCCCGGAGAGCCGTCGCTCCATGGTCTTCGAGAACTCCAACGTGGTGCTCGCCGGCAACGACCCCGACTACCTGGGCGACGACGCCGAGACCGCGATGGCCCGGCTGCTCGACGCCGGGGCCGAGCTCAGCGGCCTGCTGGGCGAGCTGGCCGAGCTGCGCCGCCGCGAGCCCGCCGAGGACCTGACCACCGCCCTGGCCAACGCCAACATCGACGGCGAGTCGCTGACCGACCAGGAGCTGGGGTCCTTCTTCATCCTGCTGGCGGTGGCCGGCAACGAGACCACCCGCAACGGCATCAGCCACGCCCTGACGCTGCTGACCGAGCACCCCGACCAGCGCGCGCTGTGGTGGTCGGACTTCGAGGCGCACGCCCCCGCCGCGGTGGAGGAGGTCGTCCGCTACGCCTCACCGGTCAACTGGATGCGCCGCACCGTCACCCGCGACCACGAGATGAACGGGGCCCGCTACCGGGCCGGGGACAAGGTCCTGCTCATCTACTCCGCGGCCAACCGCGACCCGGAGGTCTTCACCGACCCCGACCGCTTCGACATCACCCGCTCGCCCAACCCGCACGTCGGCTTCGGCGGTCCCGGCCCGCACTTCTGCCTCGGCGCCCACCTGGCCCGCAGGGAGATCACCGCGATGTGGCGCGAACTGCACCGCAGGGTGCCCTCGGTCCACGCCGCCGGGCCCCCGGAGCGGCTGCTGTCCAGTTTCGTCAACGGGATCAAGGAGCTGCCCTGCGCGTTCTGAGGCACCGGCGGCCCCCGGCGCAGTAGTGTCGTGGCCCGCGGCGGTGCTGTGGCGCCGGTCATAACATCCGTGTGACTTTTCTTCACAGCTCACCCGAGTGTGCGTAGTTTTTCTACCAAGTCCACCCCGGGGGCCGTGACCGGATGGGAGAGCGCCGATGCAGCCGATGATTCCCCGCACCGCCGCGGTACTGACCGCCCTGGCACTGACCGCCGCCGGATGCGGCGGGGGAGGTGACGACGAGGCGTCCGAGGGCCTGCTCGTGTGGATCATGGAGGGCACCAACCCCGACGCCACCGCCTACTTCGACGCCGTGGGCGAACGGTACGAGGAGGAGACGGGCACCCCCGTCGAGGTGCAGTTCGTGCCCTGGGCCGACGCCCACGACCGGTTCACCAAGGGCATGGCGGGCGGCACCCTGCCCGACGTCGCCGAGCTGGGCACCACCTTCACCCCCGAGTTCGCCGAGCTCGGGGCGCTGGCCGACCTGACCGGGCAGGCCGGGGACACCTCCGCCTACAACGAGGCCCTGGTCGAGGCCGGCACCTACGACGGGTCCCTGTACGGCATGCCCTGGTACGCGGGCGTCCGGTCGGTCCTCTACCGCACCGACGTGTTCGAGGAGCACGGCCTGGAGGTCCCCGAGAACTGGGACGAGCTGCGCGAGACCGCCGTCGCGATCTCCGAGGCCGAGGAGGACATGGTCGCCTTCCCGGTGCCCGGGGACGCCGCCTACTCGGTGATGCCCTTCGTGTGGGGCGCCGGCGGCGGCATCGCCGAGCGGTCCGGGGACCGGTGGGAGGGCCTGCTGACCTCCGAGGAGTCCCGCGAGGGCCTGACCTACTACACCGACCTGGCCCTGGAGGACGGGGTCTCCAGCACCGGCGCCGCCACCTGGAAGGAGACCGACGTCCAGGACAACTTCGTGGACGGCAACGTCGCCATGGCCATCTCCGGAAGCTGGACGCCGCGGGCCATCAGCGAGGCCGACCCCGAACTGGGCGAGAACCTGGGCGCCTTCCCCATCCCCGGGCCGGACGGCGGCTACAGCCCCTCCTTCCTCGGCGGGTCCCACCTGGGCGTGTTCGAGGGCGCCGACACCGAGGCGGCCTGGTCCTACATCGAGCTGCTGACCGGCGACGAGTTCGCTCGGCGGTGGACCGAGGAGAGCACCTACTTCCCCGGCAAGCAGGCGCAGATCGAGGCGCTGGCCGACTCCGAGGACCCGCTGGTCCGGCCGTTCGCCGAGCAGATCCTGGAGGCGGGCCGGGCCGCCCCCGTCTCCCCGAAGTGGGGCGAGGTCGAAGGCGCGCAGGTGCTGCCCGGCATGACCCAGTCGGTGCTCAACGGCGACGCCACGGTGGAGGAGGCCACCGAGACCGCGAACACCGAGATCGAGGACACCCTGAACCAGGACTGACGTGACCGCGACGACGACACCGGGGCGGTCCGGCGCGGCCGCCCCGCGCCCCCGCCCGCTGCTGACCCGGCGCCGCCGCCGCGCCCTGCTGCCCTGGGCGCTGCTGGCCCCCGGCCTGGCGGTGCTGGCGGGCCTGCTGCTCTTCCCGCTCGGCCGGGTGCTGTGGCTGTCCGTCCAGGACTACGGCTTGGACAACATCCTCTCCGGCGAGACCGACTACATCGGCCTGGACAACTACGCCGAACTGCTCTCCGATGGCTACCTGTGGCGGGTGGCGCTGCCCAACACCGCCCTGTTCGCGGTGGTCGCGGTCGCCGCCACCGTCGCCTTCGGCACCCTGGTGGCCCTGCTGCTGGCCACCCTGCGCCCGCTCGCGCGCACCGCGGTGATCAGCTGCGTGATGATCGCCTGGGCGATGCCTGCGGTCACCGGCACCTACGTGTGGATCTGGATCTTCGACGTGGACCGCGGCATCGTGCGCCAGGCGCTCGAAGCCCTCGGCCTGCTCGGCCCGGAGGGACTGAACTGGTTCGCCGACCGGGTGCTCTTCTACGGCATCGTCACCCTCAACATCGTCCACCACGGCTTCCCCTTCGTCGCGGTCACCGTGCTCGCCGGGCTGCTCACCGTCCCCCGGGAGCTGCACGAGGCCGCGGTGATCGACGGCGCCGGGGCCTGGCAGCGCTTCCGCCACGTCACCCTGCCCGTGCTGCGCCCGGTGTTCGCGGTGGTGACCATCCTGTCCACCATCTGGGACTTCAAGGTTTTCGCGCAGGTGTTCCTGATGCCCGGCGGGGACGGCGCCAACCGCCAGGTGCTCAACCTGGGGGTCTGGTCCTACCTGCAGGGCATCGTGCAGCGCGACTACGGCATGGGCGCGGCCGTCGCGGTCCTGCTGACCCTGCTGCTGCTCGCCGTCACCCTGGTCTACCTGCGCTCGATGTTCCGCGAGGAGGAGCTGCGATGACCCGCCGCACCCGGTGGAGGTGGGCCCAGGGGGTCGCGGTCGCCGCCCTGCTCGCCTTCACCCTCTTCCCGGCCTACTTCATGGCGGCCAGCTCGCTGGCGCCCGCGCGCAGCGTCACCGGCACCGAGGCGCTGCTGCCCTCCGAGCCGACCCTGGACAACTACCGGTACGCCCTGGCCGAGGCGGGGTTCCTCACCTACCTGGGCAACTCCCTGCTGGTGGCGGCGGTGACGGTGCTCGGCAGCGCGCTGCTGGCGCTGCTGGCGGCGGTGGCCGTCTCCCGCTTCCGGTTCCGGATGCGCACCACCGTGCTGGTGATGGTCCTGGTGGTGCAGATGGTGCCGCTGGAGGCGCTGGTCATCCCGCTGTTCCTGCAGGCCTCCTCGCTGGGCATGCTCAACTCGCTGCTGGGGCTGGCGGTCGTCTACATCGCCCTGTCGCTGCCCTTCGCCATCTGGATGCTGCGCGGCTTCACCGCCGCCGTCCCGGTCGAGGTGGAGGAGGCCGCCTACATCGACGGCGCCTCCTGGCCGCGCATGTTCTGGTCGGTGCTGCTGCCGCTGGTGGCGCCGGGCCTGGTGGCCACCGGCATCTTCTCCTTCATCACCGCCTGGAACGAGTTCCTGATCGCCTTCGCGTTCCTGGACGACGAGGGCTCCTACACGGTCGCCGTCGGACTGCGCCAGTTCTTCGGCCAGAACACCACGGATTGGGGGGCCATGATGGCCGCGTCCACGGTGATCACGATCCCGGTGATGCTCTTCTTCCTGTTCGTGCAGCGGGGCCTGGTCGCGGGCCTGGTCCAGGGGGCGGTGAAGGGATGAGCCGTGCGCTGGAGGAGGCGGCCGCCCGGGTGCTGATGCCCGGCTTCCTGGGGACCGCGCCGCCCCCGTGGCTGCTGGAGGCCTGCCGCCGCGGGCTGGGATCGGTGCTGTACTTCGCCCAGAACCTCGGCGGCGCCCCCGCCGCCCTCTCCCGGGAGCTGCACGGCGCCCGCCCGGCGCTGCTCATCGCCTGCGACGAGGAGGGCGGCGCGGTCAGCAGGTTCCACCCGGGCGGGGCCTCGCCGCACCCCTCGCACGGCGAGCTGGGGGCCGCCGGGGACACCGCCGCCACCCGGGCGACCGGGCGCGCCGTCGGCGATCTGCTGCGCGCGGCCGGGGTGGACGCCGCCCTGGCCCCGGTGGTCGACGTGGCCTGCGACCCGGACAACCCGGTGATCGGACCGCGCGCCTTCTCCGACCGGCCCGAGGAGGCCGCCGCGCACGGGGCGGCGTTCACCGCGGGCCTGCACGACGCCGGCCGGGCGGCCGCCGCCAAGCACTTCCCGGGCCACGGCGACACCCGGACCGACTCGCACGTGGGGCTCCCGGTGATCACCGCCGGGCAGGAGCTGCTGCGCACCCGGGAGCTGGTGCCCTTCACCGCGGCCGTGCGCGCCGGCGTCGACATGGTGATGAGCGGGCACATCGTCGTCCCGGCGGTCGACTCCGCCCCGGCGAGCGTGTCCCGCCGCTGGTACCGGCTGCTCCGCGGGGAGCTGGGCTTCGACGGGGTCGCCGTCACCGACGCCCTGGACATGAAGGGGCTGGCGGTGCACACCGGCGAGCCGGACACCGTGCGGGCGGTGGCGCGCGGGGCGGTCGGGGCGCTGGCCGCCGGGGCCGACCTGCTGTGCCTGGGCAACCCGGCGACGGCGGGCGGCACGGGGGAGGAGGCCTACCGCGCCGCGCACGCGGCGGTGCTGGAGGCGGTGGAGTCGGGCGCGGTTCCGCGCGCGCGGCTGGACGAGGCGGCAGGGAGGGTCGAGGCCCTGGCCGCGGTGGTGCACCGCTCGCCCCCGCCTTGACCCTCCCGTGCGCCTGGGCGACAGTGGGCCGGATGGACACCGCCGGTGCCGGGGACCGCTCCGCTCAGGACCGGGTCCCGGGGGACGGGGCCCCACCGCAGGGGCCCGCCGAGGACGACCACCCGATCGAGCCGGAACCGCCCTGGCCCAGGAGCCCCACCGGGGTGCGGATCCGCTGCAACCGCTGCGCCGAGCCCCGCCACTTCGCCGACCGGCACGCCGACCGGCCGGACGGGAACGGGCCCGGCCCGCACTGCGCCGTGTGCGGGCGGCGCATCGAGTACCGCTGCACGGCGTGCGGGGCGCCCTGGCGGCCGCTGTCCTGAGCCGCCCGGGCGCCCCGCACACCGCGCGCTCAGCGCAGGTCGCGCTTGAGGATCTTGCCGGTGGCGGTCATCGGCAGGGTGTCGCGGAACTCCACCAGGCGCGGGTACTTGTAGCCGGCCAGCCGCTCCTTGGCCCAGGCGATCAGCTCCTCCTCGCCCAGCTCGGCGCCCTCCTCGCGGACCACGTAGGCCTTGATCTCCTCACCGTGCGAATCGTGCGGCACCCCGACCACCGCGACCAGGCTGACCGCCGGGTGGGTGAGCAGGACCTCCTCCAGCTCGCGCGGGTAGACGTTGTACCCGCCCCGGATGATCATGTCCTTGGACCGGTCGATGATGAAGTAGAAGCCCTCCTCGTCGCGGCGGGCGATGTCGCCGGTGCGGAACCAGCCGTCCTGGAGCACCTGGGCGGTGGCGTCGGGGCGGCCGTGGTAGCCCTTCATCACACAGTGCCCGCGCACCGCGATCTCCCCGGGCCCCTCGCCCTCGACCTCGTTGAACTCGGGGTCGACCAGCTTCATCTCCACGCCCCAGACGGGTCGGCCGATCGAGCCGGTCTTGGCCTTGACCTTGGGGTTGTTGAAGGACACCACGGGGGAGGTCTCCGACAGCCCGTAGCCCTCCAGGATCTCCACGCCCAGCCGCTCCTTGACGTTGCGGGCGAGCTCGGCGGGCAGGGCCGCGCCGCCGGAGACCGCCGTGTGCAGCGTGGAGGAGATCTTCTTCAGGTCGTGGTCGCCCTTGGCGCCCAGCAGCCCCCAGTACATGGTGGGAACGCCGCCGAAGGTGGTGACGCCCTCCCGCTCCATGGCCGACAGCGCCTCGTCGCCGTCGAAGCGCGGCATCAGCACGATCGTGGCGTGCCGGTACAGCGCGGTGTTGAGCTGGGTGGTCTGGCCGAAGATGTGGAACAGCGGCAGCACGGCCAGGAACACGTCGTGCTCGGCCTCGCCGAACAGCGAGCTGGAGCAGACCGCGTTGTAGAGCAGGTTGTTGTGGCTCAGCTCGGCGCCCTTGGGCGTGCCGGTGGTGCCGCTGGTGTAGATGATGACGGCGGTGTCGTCGGCCTCGGTGCGCACCGAGGTGAAGGTGCCGGGCTGCCCCTCCAGGGCGGCCCACAGGGTCTCGGCGCCCGGGAGCGTCGACTCCTTGGCACCGGGCTCGGCCGGCAGGTCGATGTAGACCTCGCAGGAGTCGACCTGCTCGAAGGCGGAGCGGGCGCGCTCGCCCAGCGGCAGCTCGGGGGTGCCGGTGAAGGCGAACAGCGCCTTGGCCCCCGAGTCCTCCAGGTGGTAGGCGATCTCCCGGGGCGTGAGCAGCACGTTGAGCGGGACCACGACGGCCCCGGCCTTGAGCGCGCCGAAGTAGACGAACGGGAAGTAGGGCGTGTTGGGCGAGGCCAGGGCGACCTTGTCCCCGGGCGCGACGCCCCGCGCGACCAGCAGGTTGGCGACCTGGTTGGCGATCATGTCGACGAGTGCGTAGTTCAGGCGCAGGTCGCCGAAGACGAGGCATTCGCGCTCGGGCGCGTTCCGGGCGCCGTCCTCCAGCAGCACGGACAGGTTGAGCATCGCGTCTCCCAAGGGTGCGAGAGGGTGTTCCCGGTCACTTTTTACCGCAGGGTAACTTGCGGTGCCTGCACCGGGGGCCCACTCGCGGCCCGCTAGCCCTGCTCCCCGTCGGCCCGGGTGAGGGTGGTGCTGCTCGGCTGGGAGGGCGTGTCGCTCAGCCCGATCTCCGAGACCCGCCAGCGGTCCCCGGCCACGTCCAGCTCGCCGCCGAGGGGCAGATCGTGCTCGACGGCCTCCCCGCCCTCGGGGACCACGGAGATGGTGACCTGGGGGTCGTCGCCGGCGCGGTGCCCGGTCATCTGCACCGCCGCCATCGTCCCGGAGGCGGACTCCATGTTCACCGACGTGCCCTCGGTCAGCCGCACCCGCTCCTGGTTCTGGCCCAGGTCCGGGGCGGGGCCTTCGACGGAGGCGGTGTCGGTCTCCGCGTCGCCGGCGCAGGAGGCGGCGCCCAGGGCCACTGCGGCCGCCAGCAGGGCGGAGGGCAGGGCGCGGACGGCGCGGCGGACGGGGGTGGGGGTCATCGGGGCGCTCTCCAATTGTTCGGCGGCGGCGGGCGCGCGGGGACGGCGGACGGTGCCGTCGAGCGGACCGCTCACGGGCGGCCCGGAGCGGGCGCGCCGGGGGCGGCCACGGGTCGCCGCCCGCCGAGCATTGTCCCACCGGCCCTCAGGGCCCCGGGGCCGATCCCCCTCAACGAAGGGGTTTCCGGTTGGTGACAGCGCGGTCACCCGGTGCCCGGGCGCGCCGTTCCCGCCCCGATTGTCGGCACCGGCGCCTAGGCTCGGCCCCGCATCCGCAAACCCTCGGATCAGGCGTGCGGAGGCGGGGTCCACCGGGGGCGCGGTGGACCCCGCGGCGCCCGCCCGTCATGGCGGGGCCCCTTCCCCGATCGCGCTAACCTTGGAACCCAGGAAGATCCGGCTGGAGACGGCGCGGACCGTGCGGACCCACCGCACCGGGCGCGCCCGGTGCGGCCGAGGCGGCCGCACCCGGCGGCCAGGCGGAGCGAACCGGTAGAGGGACTATTCAGCGATGACAGCGGTTGAGGGAGACCGGGTGGCGGGCGACGTCTACGACGCTCGCGCCCTGCAGGACAAGTGGCAGGCCCGCTGGGCGGAGGACAACCCCTTCACCGCCTCCGAGGACCCGGGCGATACCCGTCCGCGCCGCTATGTGGTGGACATGTTCGCCTACCCCTCCGGCGACCTCCACATGGGCCACGCCGAGGTCTACGCCATCGGCGACGTCATCGCGCGCTACCACTTCCAGCGCGGGGACAACGTCCTGCACCCGATCGGCTGGGACTCCTTCGGCCTGCCGGCCGAGAACGCGGCCATCCGCAACGGCACCCACCCCGCCGAGTGGACCTACGCCAACATCGAGACCCAGGCCGAGTCGTTCCGGCGCTACGGGATCTCGGTGGACTGGAGCCGGCGCCTGCACACCAGCGACCCGGAGTACTACCGGTGGAACCAGTGGTTCTTCCTCAAGTTCTTCGAGCGCGGGCTGGCCTACCGCAGGGACGGGCTGGTCAACTGGTGCCCCAAGGACCAGACGGTGCTGGCCAACGAGCAGGTCGTGCAGGGCCGCTGCGAGCGGTGCGGGTCCGAGGTGGTGCGCCGCAGCCTCAACCAGTGGTACTTCCGCATCACCGACTACGCCCAGCGCCTGCTGGACGACATGGACCAGCTCCAGGGCAAGTGGCCCGACGAGATCCTGACGATGCAGCGCAACTGGATCGGGCGCTCGGAGGGCGCCGACGTCCGGTTCGCCATCGAGGGGCGCGAGGAGCCGGTCACGGTCTTCACCACCCGGCCCGACACCCTCTACGGGGCGACCTTCTTCGTGGTGGCCGCCGACGCGCCGCTGGCCGAGGAGCTGTGCACCGGGGACCAGCGCGCGGCCTTCGAGGCCTACCGGGCCGAGGTCGCCAAGCTCAGCGACATCGAGCGGCAGTCCACCGAGCGCGAGAAGACCGGCGTGTTCCTGGGCCGCTACGCGGTCAACCCGGTCAACGGCGAGCGGATCCCGGTCTGGGCCGCCGACTACGTCCTGGCCGACTACGGCCACGGCGCCATCATGGCGGTGCCCGCGCACGACCAGCGCGACCTGGACTTCGCGCTGAAGTTCGGCCTGCCGGTGCGCCCGGTGGTCGACACCGGCGAGGAGGACCCGTCCCAGAGCGGGCTGGCCACCGCCGGAGAGGGCACCCTGATGAACTCCGGGCCGCTGGACGGCCTGGCCAAGAGCGACGCCATCCCCCGGATCATCGAGATCCTGGAGGAGCGCGGCACCGGCACCGGGACCGTCAACTACCGGCTGCGCGACTGGTTGCTGTCCCGCCAGCGCTTCTGGGGAACGCCGATCCCGATCGTCCACTGCCCCGACTGCGGCGAGGTGCCCGTCCCCGAGGAGCAGCTTCCGGTGACGCTGCCCGACGACATGCGCGGCTCCGACCTGGCGCCCAAGGGCATCTCCCCGCTGGCGGCCGCCGAGTCCTGGGTCAACGTCGACTGCCCGCGCTGCGGCGGCCCCGCCCAGCGCGACACCGACACCATGGACACCTTCGTCGACTCGTCCTGGTACTTCCTGCGCTACCTGTCGCCGAACCTGGACACCGCCCCCTTCTCCGAGGACGCCGTCAAGCGGTGGGGCCAGGTCGACCAGTACATCGGGGGCAAGGAGCACGCCACCCTGCACCTGATGTACGCCCGGTTCTTCATCAAGGCCCTGCACGACATGGGCATGGTGGACTTCACCGAGCCGTTCGCCCGCCTGCTCAACCAGGGGCAGGTCATCAACCGCGGCAAGGCGATGTCCAAGTCGCTGGGCAACGGGGTGGACCTGGGCGCCGAGATCGACACCTACGGGGTGGACGCGGTCCGGCTGACCATGCTCTTCGCCGGCCCGCCCGAGGACGACATCGACTGGGCGGACGTGTCCCCCGGGGCGTCGCTGAAGTTCCTGGGCCGGGCCTTCCGGGTGATGGTCCAGGCCGGCGAGGCCTCCGCGCCGGGCACCGACCCCTCCGCCGGCGACCCGGAGCTGCGCAAGGCCACGCACCGGGCCCTGGCCGAGATCACCGCCGCCGTCGAGGACCACCGGTTCAACGTGGCCATCGCCCGCATGATGGAGATGGTCACCGCGGCCCGCAAGGCCATCGAGAACGGTCCCGGCGCCGCCGACCCGGCGGTGCGCGAGGCCGCCGAGGCCATCGCCGTCACGCTGTCCCTGGTCGCGCCGTACGCGGCCGAGGAGGGCTGGGAGCGGCTGGGCCACAAGGGCTCGGTGGCCGTGGGCAACTGGCGCGACGCCGACCCGGCGCTGCTGGTGCGCGAGGAGGTCACCGCGGTGGTGCAGGTCAACAGCAAGGTGCGGGACAAGCTGCAGGTCCCGCCGGACATCGACGAAGGCGAGCTGGAGCGGCGCGCACTGGCCTCGGAGAAGGCCCGGGCCTTCCTGGAGGGCAAGACGGTGCGCCGGGTCGTGGTGCGCGCGCCCAAGCTGGTCAACATCGTCGTGGGCTGACCCGTGCGCGGCCCGGAGGAGCTGTGGAGGTCGGCGCCGCCCGCCGGGAGGTGGGCGGCGGCCGGAGGCGCCGTGCTGGTCATCACCGGCGTGGCGGTGGGCGCGGCGCAGCTGGCCGAGAGGTCGGGGCCCTCGGCCCAGGCGGGGCCGGAGGACCGGTTCAGCGCGGCGCCCGAGTGCGCCTCGGTGCCCGAGGAGACGGTGGCCGACCTGGTCGACGAGGCCTCGCTGGACACCTCCGGCGGCGGGCTGATGCCCGACTCCGACGCGGTGCGCTGCGCTTGGACCTCGGTGGGCACCGACGCGGCGCCCCGGACGCTCCAGGTCGAGTTCCGGGCCCACTTCACCGACGCCTCCGGGGACACCACCGGGGCGGCGGCCGCCGCCGGCGCGGTGGCGGCGCTGGAGCCCTTCCAGCGGGGTGAGGTGGTCGCACCGGCCGCACTGGGCGAGGGCGCGCTGCTGGGCAGGGCGAGCCCGGCCGGGTCCGCGGGCGAGGCGGTGTTCCGCGACGCGAACCTGGTGGTGCGGGTCGTCTACACCGGCGCAGGGGACCCCGGCGGCGGCGCCATGGACGAGGGGCGGGCCCGCGAGGGGGCCGCCGAGGCGGCGGAGGCGATCGCCGCGTCGCTGTGAGGCCGGCGCGGGGCCGCGGTGGGACCGTTGTGAGCAGGGCCGGGAAGGGAACCGTTCCCGGCCCCGCGTGCATCGGAGTCCCCGATGCCAGGAGAGCCCGCGGGGCGCCGACCGAGACCGGGACTAGGGGAGTCGTTCATGGACCGATCACAGGAGCCCGGCCAGGCCCCTGAGGAGGCCCCTGGCCAGGACGGTGCTCCGGAAGCCACGGCCGGTCCCCGGGAGGGCGCAGAGCCCGCAGAGGACGCAGCGGTCCCGCGACCCGGTTCCCAGGAGGAGCCGGCCGCGGTCCGGTCGGAGCCGCAGGATGGTGCTCCGTCGGGCAGGGCCGAAACCCGGGAGGATGCCCCGGTTCGGGGGGCCGTTTCCCGGGAGGAGCAGTACAGAGCCTCATCGGGACCGCAGGCGGCTCCGGCCGGCGTCGCCCCTGTCCCCGAAGAGGCCCCGGGCGTCCCGTTCCATGGAGGGCAGGAGAGCGCACCGGGCGGAGCCCCCGGCGGGCACCCGAGACCTCACCACGGGCCCGCTCCGCAGGCCGGAGCGTCCCAGGCGGCTCCCGGCTCCCACGTCCCGCACCCGGGCCCGCAGGGGAGGCCGTACCCGGGTCACCCGCGTCCCGGGCCGACTCCGCCCGGACCACCTCCGGCGGGGCCCGTCCCGTCCGCCCCTCCGACCGGTCCGCCGCCGGGGAGCCCGCCTCCGGGGGGCCCGCACGCGCCCCCTGCACCCCCGCCGAGCGTTCCGCCCGCTGTGGCCGGCGAGCCGCGCTCCAGCCGCGGGTGCGCGATCGCGGCCGTGACGGCGCTCGCCGCCACCGCGCTGGCCCTGCTGGTCGGCGGGGTGTGGGCCGTGTTCGCCCTGACCGGTGTGGACCCGGGCTTCGAGGAGCTGCCCGAGTGCGCCGCCGCCGAGGGGGAGACCCTCGACGGGCTGGTGCCCGAGCACGAGGCCGAGATCGATGAGGGCATCGGCGGCCTGCCCGAGCCGCAGCGCCAGGGCGTGCAGTGCCGGTGGGCGACCACCGAGGACTCGCCGCACACTCCGTCGGCCGCGCGCGTGGTCCTGGTGCGCACCGAGGCCGACGCGCAGTCGTCCGCCGAGGAGGCGGCCGCCGGGCTGCTGGAGGGGGCTTCGGAGCGGCGCGACCGCACGGCCCTGTCGGGCCTGGGCGACGAGGCCTACTCCTGGTTCGAGCAGGAGAACGGCCCCCTGGGGTGGGGCTGCGTCGGGGTGCGCAGAATGAACCTGTACGCGGAGACGTGCTACACGTCGTCCGCCGACTTCGAGGGAACCGAGCCGGTCTCCGAGGCGGACATGGTCGACGGCGCGAAGCGCCTGGCCAAGGACCTCCAGTCCGAACTCGATGCCGAACTGGAATAGCCGGGTACGCGCCCTCCTTGGCGTTGATCTCGGGGAAGCCGGGGTAATACTCGCCGGTATTACCCCGACTCTCCCGAGATCAACGGGGGTGTCGGTGCGGGCGGCCGGGGGCCGGAGGGGTCCACCGCGCCGGCGGACACGACCGGCCGAGGGGAGCCCGCGCACACCACCGTGCTTTGAGGCGGCCCCGTGAACAGGGGTCAGAGCGTCCGGTCGAGGAAGTCCTCCACGGCAGGGGAGACCTCGTCGGCGAAGGGGCGGTCGGCGTCGGGGACCACGGCCCCGGGGCTGTCGTCGTACTCGCGGAACACGTGGTCCGCGCCCTCGATGTCGACGCGTTCCACACCCGGGCGCCCGCCTTCCTCCAGGCCCTGCACCAATCGGTCCACCTCGGCGCCGTCGACCTGGGAGTCCTCTGTTCCCCACAGGACGAGCGCGGGCATGCCCCCCGGAAGGTCCGAGGCCAGCTCCTTCGGGTCCAGGGCGTCGATCTCCCGGAGGAACTCGGCGTTCTGCTCGCCGAACAGTCCCGCCAGCGCAGGGTCCAGGTCCTCGGGCGGGTCCTCCCCGGCCCGCAGCCGGGCGGTGGACACCCGGGCGTCGGAGAGCAGCTCCTCGGCGTCGCTCTGCTCCATGCCGCCCTGGGCCTCTGCGCGGCGCAGCTGTCCCGTCAGCTGCCGGTCGATCAGGTCCAGGTAGCGGGTGCCCGGCGGGGCCGCGAGGACCAGGCCGGCGGGCTCCGGGCCGTCCAGGGCCCCGGGGGAGCGCAGCGCGAACAGTGCGCCCTCGCTGTGCCCCAGCACCAGGAGCCGGGACGGGTCCACCTCCGGCCGGGCGGCGAGTTCGGCGTAGGCGGCCGCCACCTGCGCCTCGAAGTCGTCGAAGCCCACGACCGCGTCCTCGTCCCGGGAGCCCGTGCCGGTCTCGCCGCTGCCGAGCTTGTCGTAGCGCAGGGAGGCCGCCCCGGCCTCGGCCAGCACCCGGGCGAAGTTCCGGTTGGTGTCGGCGTCCGGGCGGGCCGGTGCGTTGCCGTCCCGGTCGGTGGGGCCGCTGCCGGAGACGATGAGGACGCCGGGCACGGGCCCGTCGGCGTCCGGGGGCAGGGCGAGGGTGCCGTGCAGGGTGTCCGGGCCGCTGGTGAAGGAGACCTCCTGCTCCACGGGATCGGCCCCGGGCGGGGCGGCCCCCTCGGCCCCGCCGCCCGGTCCGCACCCGGAGGCGAGCAGCGCGGCGGCGGCCGCGACGGCGGCGGCGCGCAGGGGGGAGCGGGTCGGGGCGACGGAGGATCGGCTCGGCATGGACCCCACCGTATTGGCCCCGCGGGCGCGTAGCGGTCGGCAGGGCCGCTCGCGCCGGGGGCCGTCCGCGGGGCTCGCGGGGCCGCGCCGCGGCGCTGTCGTACGGGGGGCGGTTTCGTCAGGTGCGGGGGACACGGGCAGCAGGGGCGTCCGTCAGGTGTGGGCGCGGGCGGGCCGCAGGGGGCGAGGCGCGCGGACCGGGGCGCTGCGCCGGCGCTCGGGGACGTCTCTGTCGGATACCGATACGGCGACGGCCCCGTGACGACCGGGGGTGGTCACGGGGCCGTTCCGAAGAGAGGCGAAGTCGTTATGCGGCGCGGTGCGGCGCCGTCGGTGCGGCCACAGCGGCTACATGCGCCGCATCACGGCCACGACCTTGCCCAGGATGGTGGCCTGGTCGCCGTCGATCGGCTCGTAGGCGTCGTTGCGCGGCATCAGCAGGACGTGGCCGCCCTCGCGCCGGAACACCTTCACCGTGGCCTCGTCGTCGAGCAGGGCCGCCACCACGTCCCCGTTCTCGGCCACCGGCTGCTGGCGGACCACGACCATGTCGCCGTCGGTGATGGCGGCGTCCACCATCGAGTCCCCGACCACGGTCAGCACGAACAGCCGCCCCTCGCCGACCAGCTGCCGGGGCAGGGAGAACACGTCCTCCACCGACTCCTCGGCCAGGATCGGGCCGCCCGCCGCGATCCGGCCGACCAGCGGGACGTGGGCCGAACGGGTCTCATCGGCGCGGGGCTCGCCCTCCAGTTCGTCCCAGGAGCGCACGGGCGGCTGGCCGGGGATGCGGATCTCGACCGCGCGGGGGCGGTTCTGGTCGCGGTGGAGGTAGCCCTTGCGTTGCAACACCTTGAGTTGGTGCGCGACACTGGAGGGGCTCGACAGACCCACGGCGTCGCCGATCTCCCGGATCGACGGCGGGTATCCGCGCTGCCGTACGTAGCGGTGGATGCAGTTGAGGACGCTCTGCTGGCGAGCCGTCAGCGCCGGTGCGTCCGCCTGCGCGCCCGTCGCCTCCGCCGGGACCGGCACCGGTCCGAGCGCCTCCGCGCCGTCCCTGCCCGATCGGGGTTCCTGGGTTCGGTGCTTCTCCTCCGGCACGGCCGGCCTCCTCGGCGGTCGGTGGTGGCGTGTTGGGCGTCGGGGGGCTCGCGTCCCGACCGTGGCACGTCGGCGCCGACGGCCGCGACCGCGTCCCCGGTGCGCCGCGCCGATGCCGAAGTGAGACACGTCCAACGGTAGTGCCTGCTCACGGCGATATCAAACAAACGTTCGAGATGGTGATGAAAAAATCCGGCCGTTGCGGTATTAGTCGAACATCAGTTCTAAACGGCTGGTGTTCGAAGGGGGCGACCATGTCCGAACCCTCGCCTGACCCCAGAACCGCGATCCCGCGTCCGAGGAGGCCCGACGACGGGCCCGTCCTCTACGACTGGGCGGTGGAGGTGCCCGAGTGGAGGGCCCGCCCCGTCCGGTCCTCCGCGCTTTCCGCGCTGCCCGAGCTCCCCCTGGAGCCCGACGGGCCCGCGCCCGGGGAGGCGGCCGCCGGGTCCCTGCCCGGCCCGGACCCGCGCGCCCGCCCCGTCGGCGCCCGCGCCGCCGCCGCGCTGCGCGGCCACTGGGCCGGGCTGAGCCGGCGCGGCCGCGTGGCCGTCCTCTCACTCGCCTCGGCCGGCGCCGGTGGCGCGCTGTCGCTGGCCGTGCTCACCTCCGCCGCCGTAGGGGCTCCCGCCTCCGCCTCGGCCGCCGGGGCGGTCTTCGGGGGCGGCGCCGAGCCGACGGTGGTCGTGCGCGACGGCGATACCCTGTGGGACATCGCCGAGCAGGCGCGTCCCGGCGAGGACGTGCGCCGCACCGTGCACGAGATCGTCGAGCTCAACGGACTGCGCGGGCCCGAGCTGCGCCCCGGCCAGGAGCTGCGCCTGCCCGCCCGCTGACCAGGGGCGCCTGCCGCGTGACGACCGCCGACACCCGGGGACCCGGAGGGTCCCCGGGTGTCGTTTCCCACGGGCCTGCCGGCGCCCGGGACCGACACGCCCGGGGCGGTGCGCCGGTTCGCCGTCCCTGACCTGCGGATCCGTCGCGACCCGCCGCGGGAGGGCTTGCGCGCGGGCGCGAGGCGCTCGTAAGTTGACCACAAGATCTAGTGCTCGCCATGGAAGAATCAGCCTAGAAGTTGTGCTTTAGTAGGTGACGGCTCTTCGGGGCGACCCGCGCCGAACGCGCGGTGGGCCCCTTCGGTGAGCGCGCGACTCCCGTGGAGGCGGCCCGCGCACGGCGGGGCGCTCCGCGATCGGGAGCGGCGACGGGGATTCCTGCGGGAGAGACGACTGGGAGGCGTGTCGGCATGCACTGTCCGTTCTGCCGCCATCCGGACAGCCGGGTGATCGACAGCCGGTCCACCGACGACGGCTCGGCGATCCGCCGCCGCCGGACGTGCCCGGAGTGCGAGCGGCGGTTCACCACCCAGGAGACCGTGCTGCTGATGGTGCAGAAGCGCTCGGGGGTGACCGAGCCCTTCTCCCGCAGCAAGATCGTGGCGGGCGTGCGGCGCGCCTGCCAGGGCCGCCCGGTCACCGAGGACGCCCTGGCGGTGCTGGGGCAGCGGGTGGAGGAGGAGATCCGCTGCCGCGGGGTCGCCGAGATCCCCGCGCACGAGATCGGACTGGCGATCCTCGGCCCGCTCCAGGAGCTCGACGAGGTCGCCTACATGCAGTTCGCGTCGGTCTACCGGGGCTTCGAGTCCCTGGCCGACTTCGAGAACGAGATCGCGCGGCTGCGCTCGGAGCGCGTCGGGGGCATCGAAGGCGCCGGGGGCGCCGGGGGCGCCGCGCGTTCGCAGGACACCCAGGACACCCGGAACGCCGAGGACGGCGGGGACACGGCGCGCGCCGTCGCCTCCGCCGAGCGGTAGGGCCGGACGGCGGCCGAGGGCCCGGTCGGGCGGGCACGGCACGAGAAGGGCCCGGCGGCCCGCCGCGCACGGCGGGCGGCCGGGCGATGCGACACGAGGGCGAGAGCAGGGGGAGCAGAATGACCGAGACCACCGGCGCGACGACGCGCAAGGGTGGCGGAGGCCGGCGCAAGGGCCTGAAGATGCGGCGCGTCTTCACCACGCCGGGCGTCCACCCTTACGACGAGGTCGAGTGGGAGCGCCGCGATGTGGTCATGACCAACTGGCGGGACGGCTCGGTGAACTTCGAGCAGAAGGGCGTCGAGTTCCCCGCCGCCTGGTCGATGAACGCGACCCAGATCGTCACGAGCAAGTACTTCCGCGGCGCGGTCGGCACGCCCGAGCGCGAGTGGAGCCTCAAGCAGCTCGTGGACCGGGTGGTGGGCATGTACACCCGCACCGGGCTGGAGCACGGCTACTTCGCGAGCGAGGAGGACGCCGAGGTCTTCGACCACGAGCTGAAGTACGCGCTGGTGCACCAGCTGTTCAGCTTCAACTCGCCGGTCTGGTTCAACGTGGGCACCGCCTCCAAGCAGCAGGTCTCGGCCTGCTTCATCCTGTCGGTGGACGACACCATGGAGTCGATCCTCGACTGGTACAAGGAGGAGGGGATCATCTTCAAGGGCGGTTCCGGGGCCGGGGTGAACCTGTCCCGCATCCGCTCCAGCAAGGAGCTGCTGTCCTCCGGGGGCACCGCCTCGGGCCCGGTGTCGTTCATGCGCGGCGCCGACGCCTCGGCCGGCACCATCAAGTCGGGCGGCGCCACCCGCCGCGCGGCCAAGATGGTCGTCCTCGACGTCGACCACCCCGACATCGAGGAGTTCATCGAGACCAAGTCGCGCGAGGAGCACAAGATCCGCGCGCTGCGCGACGCCGGCTTCGACGTCGACCTGGGCGGCGCCGACATGTTCAGCGTCCAGTACCAGAACGCCAACAACTCGGTCCGGGTCTCCGACGCCTTCATGCGCGCGGTCGACAACGGAACCGACTTCGGCCTGCGCTCGCGCACCACCGGCGAGGAGACCGGCACGGTCGACGCCAAGAGCCTGTTCCGGTCGATGGCCAAGGCGGCCTGGGAGTGCGCCGACCCGGGCGTCCAGTACGACGACACCATCAACGACTGGCACACCGCGCCCGAGAGCGGCCGGATCACCGCCAGCAACCCCTGCTCGGAGTACGTCCACCTGGACAACTCCTCCTGCAACCTGGCCTCGATCAACCTGCTCAAGTTCCTCAGGGACGACGACACCTTCGACGTCGAGGGCTTCTCCCGCCTCACCGAGCTGGTGATCACGGCGATGGACATCTCCATCACCTTCGCCGACTTCCCGACCGAGAAGATCGGCGAGACCACCCGCGCCTTCCGCCAGCTGGGCATCGGCTACGCTAACCTGGGCGCCCTGCTCATGGCCACCGGCCACGCCTACGACTCCGACGGCGGCCGCGCCGTCGCCGCGTCCATCACCTCCCTGATGACCGGCACGGCCTACAAGCGCAGCGCCGAGCTGGCCGGCGTGGTCGGGCCCTACGAGGGCTACGCCAAGAACGCCGACGCCCACAAGCGGGTCATGCGCAAGCACGCCGCCGCCAACGACGACCTGCGCACCGTCGGGGCGATGGACCGGGAGATCGCCTCCGCGGCCACCGACGCCTGGCAGCAGTGCCTGAAGACCGGCGAGAAGAGCGGCTGGCGCAACGCCCAGGCGAGCCTGCTGGCCCCGACCGGCACCATCGGCTTCATGATGGACTGCGACACCACCGGCATCGAGCCGGACTTCTCCCTGGTGAAGTTCAAGAAGCTGGTGGGCGGCGGCTCCATGCAGATCGTCAACCAGGCGATCCCGCGGGCCCTGAAGAACCTGGGCTACCAGCAGGAGCAGATCGAGGCCATCGTCGAGTTCATCTCGGAGAACGGCCACGTGGTCGACGCCCCGGGCCTGCGCCCCGAGCACTACGAGGTCTTCGACTGCGCGATGGGCCGCCGGTACATCAAGCCGATGGGCCACGTGGAGATGATGGCGGCGGTGCAGCCGTTCCTGTCCGGCGCCATCTCCAAGACGGTGAACGTGCCCGAGGACGCCACCGTCGAGGACTTCGAGCACATCTACTTCGAGGGCTGGCGCCTGGGCCTGAAGGCGCTGGCGGTCTACCGCGACAACTGCAAGGTCGGCCAGCCGCTGTCCACGGCCGCCTCCGAGGACAAGGCCGCCGACAAGCCCGAGCCGGAGATCGTCGAGGTCGAGCGCCCGGTGCGGCGGCGCCTGCCCAAGAAGCGCCCGAGCCAGACGGTGTCCTTCAGCATCGGCGGCGCCGAGGGGTACATCACCGCCGGGTCCTACCCGGACGACGGCCTCGGCGAGGTCTTCATGAAGCTCGGCAAGCAGGGCTCGACCCTGGCCGGGGTGATGGACGCCTTCTCCATCGCGATCTCGATCGCGCTGCAGTACGGGGTCCCGCTGGAGACCTACGTCGAGAAGTTCACCAACATGCGGTTCGAGCCGGCGGGCATGACCGACGACCCGGACATCCGCATGGCGCAGTCGGTGGTGGACTACATCTTCCGGCGGCTGGCGCTGGACTACCTGTCCTACGAGGAGCGCGCCGGGCTGGGCGTGCTCTCGGCCGAGGAGCGCCGCGCCCAGGCGGCGGGGGAGGACCCGGCGCAGGTCGCGGCCCAGGTGGAGTCCTATTCCCAGTCGGCCGCGCTGGCCGGCCGCACTACCGAGGAGCGCCCGGCGGTCCGCGAGGAGCGCGAGGAGCGCCCCGAGCCGGTGAAGCCGAGCGAGGGCTTCGTCGCCGACGCACCGCTGTGCGTCACCTGCGGCACGAAGATGCGCCCGTCCGGCACCTGCTACGTCTGCGAGGGCTGCGGCTCCACCAGCGGCTGCAGCTGATGTAGCCGGTTACGACAGCCCAATAGGCGGGGGCACTCGAGAAGGCTCGGGTGCCCCCGCTCGTCATATGTGTAGGCGTCATATGTGCAGGTGGATTCCTTGTAACGACAGGCGTCGAGCGGCTCGCGGCCCTAGCGTGGCCAGGGATGGGAGCCGTGCTGGTCGTGCGGGAGGCGGAACACGGACCCGTCCCAGACGGGATGCTCAGGGAGGCAGAACGAGAGTGGTCGGATCTGCAAGATCCGTGACCTGGTGACGCCGGGAACATGACCACGCTCCGCGTGTCCGCCGATTAGCGGCGATCCAGCACGGGTAACCCACGGTCACCGATCGAAAGGTGGCCGCCATGCTGATCGCCGAGCTCCTTCGCGCCAAAGGCTCCGACGTGGTGACGGTCCGGCCCGACACCCCGGTGTCGGAGCTCCTCGACCGGCTCGCACGGCACAACATCGGCGCCGTCGTCGTCGCCGAGGCCGGCAAGGTCGCCGGAATCGCCTCCGAGCGCGATGTCGTGCGGCGCCTGGCCGAACAGGGGGCGTCCCTGCTCGACCGGCCCGTCTCCGAGATCATGACCAGGGCCGTCATCACCTGCAAGACCTCCGACACGGTCGACGCGCTGACCGTGCTGATGACCGAGAACCGCGTCCGCCACGTCCCCGTGCTCGCCGCGGGCGCCCTGGTGGGCATCGTCAGCATCGGCGACGTCGTCAAGAGCCGCATCCGCCAGCTCGAACTCGACCGCCAGCAGCTGGAGGCCTACATCACCCAGGGATGAGTTCCCCGCCGGAGGAGTCCGACCCGCCGGAGCGCCCGCCGAAGGCCCAGGCCGCCGCTGCGGTCCCGGCGGTGACGGCCAGCACCGACGGCCAGGAGCCGATCTTCTTGGCCAGCGGGTGGCTCAGTCCGAACGCGCCCAGGTACACCCCGGTCAGCGCGGCCGCCCTGCGCGGCCCCGCGCCGCGCCGCCACGAGGCGTAGGCGGCGGCGCCGCACGCGGCCAGCACCACGCCCCCGAGCGGGCGCACCCCGGTGGCCCGGGCGGCGGTGTAGCCGCCGACGAGTCCGGCGGTGGTGATCACGGGGCTGGGAACCGAGGGCATCGGGCACTCTCCTCACGCTCGGGTGCGGCGGCACCGGTCGGCGCCGCCTCGGACCGCTCGGGACCGCGCGGTGCCGCGGCGCGGTCCACCGTGCCCACGCTATCCCTTCCGTCCCCGAACGCACCGGAGTGCCGGAGGGGTTGTCCCCGGTACCGGAACGGGGAAGGCTCCTCCATGTGACACTCTTCCTCGGACGATCGGACCTGCTGGGCGTGTTCGACCTGCACGCCTGCATCGACCGGCTGTGGGACGGCTTCACCGCCGGGGCCGCGCCGGTGGAGGCCCAGCGGGTGCGCACCGAACTCCCCGGGCCCGGCACCGCCACCGCGCTCATCCCCGGGCTGCTGCCCGGCGTGCCCGCCTACTCGGTCAAGGTCAACGCCAAATTCCCCGGCGCCCGCCCCGCCCTGCGCGGCGTGGTCTGCCTGCACGACCTGGGCAGCGGAGAGCTGCTGGCGCTGCTCGACTCGGCCACCCTGACCGCCTGGCGCACCGGGCTCTCGGCCGCCCTGGCCGCGCACACCCTCGCCCGCTTCGACGCCGAGGTGCTCGGCATCGTCGGCTGCGGCGCCCAGGCGGGGCTGTTCTCCCGCGGCATCATCGGCATGCGCCCCGTCTCCCGCATGGTCGTCGCCGACACCGACCGCTCCCGTGCCGAGGCCTTCGCCCAGCGCTGCGCCGAGGAGTTCGGGGTGCCGGCCACGGTCGCCGAGGACGCGCCCGCGGTCGCCGCCGAGGCCGACATCGTCCTCACCGCCACCTGGTCGCGCACCCCGCTGCTGAGCGCCGCCGACGTGCGCCCCGGGACCCAGGTGACGTCGCTGGGCGCCGACGAGCCGGGCAAGGTGGAGCTGGCCGCGGACCTGCTGCGGGCGGCGCGCGTGGTCGTCGACGACGCGCGTCTGGCCCTGTCCTCGGGGGCCGTGGGCAACGCGGGGCTCGACGCCTCGGCCATCGACGCCACCCTGGGCGAGGTGCTCGGCGGGACCGCGCGCGGGTCGGCCGGGCCGGACGGGGTGGGGGTGTACGCGCCGGTGGGCGTGCCCTGGCAGGACCTGGCCCTGGCCTGGTACGGCTACCGGGCCGCCGCCGACCGCGGCACGGGCACCGCCCTGGACCTTCTGGCCTGAGAAGCGCGGCCCGACCGGCCCGACCGGCCCGAGAGCACGGACCGGACCGTGGGCGAGCGGTGTCCGGGAGCGGCCCGTGCCGGCCCATGTGACCGCCGCCCCTGCCGCCCCTGCCGCCCCGGCCGGCCCGGTGCGCCGGGGCCCGGGCGGCTCGGGGCTCCCTACGGAGCCTCGGAGTGCTCCGGAGCGCCCCGCCTCCATGCGCCCCTCCGAGGTGCCCCTCCGACCTGCGGTTGCACCGCGCGCCGCGCCGCCAGGCCCGCCTTCCGGTCCGATACCCGATGGTCACCGGCAAGAGAGCGGTCCGTCCCCTCTCTTGTGGGAGGATGCGGCCACTTCGCTTCGGACGGTGGAACCGCCGCGGCAGCACCGGCGTCGAATCCGCAGGTCCGACAACACCAAAGGAGTCATCACCCATGTCCTTCGCACAGACGGTGCGGGGGGCCGCCGCGAGCGTCGCCCAGGGGGGCGACCCGCGCGAAGCGGTCTCCGACGCACTCCGCGAGGGGGCGGAGGGGATCGGGCTCGATCCCAACGACTTCCTCGCGGCTCGGGACCAGGGGGCCTCCACCGGCACCCGGATCGAGCAGAAGAGCACGTCCCTCAACAACACGGGCGAGGCCCTGAACCGCAGCTCGTTCGAGCGCGGCGCGAGCGGCCCGGTGCACGTGATCTGCCCGATGGTCATCCCGCGCGGACGCACCTTCTTCGCACTGCTGCCCTCGATCCTGCTGGCCGTGGTCGGCCTGCTGGGCCTGGGCGCCACCGCCGCCCTCTTCGGCTTCGCCCTCAACCCGTTCTTCGGCCCCCACTACTGGGTCGTCCTGATCGCCTTCACCGCGTTCATGTGGTGGCGCCAGGGGATGGTCATGGTGCCGGACGGGTGCCAGGCGCTCATCACCCGCTTCGGCAAGCTGGAGCAGATCGTCGGACCCGGCCGGGTCACGCTGCTCAACCCGTGGAAGCGCGTGTCCTACATCGTCAACACCACGCGCGAGTACCCCTTCAACGCGCCCATCCGGGAGGCGCCGACCAAGAGCGGCGTCAAGGCCTCGGTCGACCTGTTCGTGCAGTTCCGCATCGAGGACCCCGAGCAGTTCATCTTCGTGCTCGGCGCGGTGCAGGGCTTCCAGGAGAAGCTGAACAACGCCATCAGCGAGACCACCCGCAGCCTCATCTACGACCAGCAGGCCGCGGACATCTACGACATGGTGGGGGAGAACACCGCCCGGCTGCTGGAGAACCTGAACACCCAGTTCCTGCCGGCGGTGCGGCTGACCAACGCCAACATCACCCACGCCGAGCCCTCCAGCCAGGAGTACCGGATGGACCTGGCCGCCACCGAGATGGTGCGGGTGGCCAAGGAGGCCTACACCTACGAGTACGAGCTCCAGCTGCGCAAGGAGCAGAACGAGGGCGACCTGAACAAGGAGCTCGCCTCGCTCAACGAGACGCTGTCGGCGATCCAGGCCGACATCGCCCAGTACCAGGCGCAGATGGACACCGCCCTGGAGCGGGAGACCAACCGGGCCCGGGCCGAGGCGCGCCAGCGCTTCGTCGAGGCCGAGAGCACCGCCCACGCCAACGCGGCGCTGCTGGAGGCCCAGGCCCTGGACATCCGCGCCGTCAGCGCGGCCGAGGCCCCCGAGATCCTCGACTACCGCTACCAGCAGGAGCTGCTGGACCGGCTGGAGGGCATCGCCGACAGCCTGCCGCAGGTGCTGCACATCGGCGACGGCGACGAGTCGAGCGTCAACTTCCTGCGGGTGGCCCAGAACATCATCGGCGAGACCCAGTCCCAGCTGTTCTCCGACGAGGACATGCAGGCCGTGCGCACCCGGATGGACGAGATCTCGGCCCGCATCGCCGAACGGGAGTCCGAGATCGAGGCGCTGCTGCAGGAGGAGCGCACCACGGTCTCCGCGCCCGACCCCGAGGAGCACGACGTGCCGGGGGAGGACCGGGTCGAGGAGATCCGCCGCTCGGTCTCCGATGAGGCGGTCACCGAGCGCATCGAGGAGACCGTGACCGAGGAGCCCGGCGCGGAGTCCGAGGCCCCGCCGGCCGCCCCGTCGGCCGCGCCGCAGGAGGCGGACCCCTCCGCCATGCCGCCGCCCGCCGGGCCGCCGCACACCGCACCTCCGCCCCCGCCCTGGCCGCAGCCGGGGACCGACGGGCCCGGACCGCAGGGAGGCCGCTAGATGAACCAGCCCACGCACGAGCCCCAGCGCGGCGGCTCCTCCATCAAGGAGTCGCTGGCCTCCTGGGGCGACATCGCCCGCCTGCTGCGCGGCGGCGACCAGGGCGCCCTGGTGCCGGTCGTCATCCCGCGCGACGGCCGCGGCCTGAAGTGGACCGCGCTGGTGTGGCTGGCGCTGTACCTGCTGCTGGCCGCCCTGATCGTGACCGTGCTGGCCCAGCCGCTGCTGATGTGGCTGGCGGTGCTGTTCTTCGTGGTGGCCCTGGGCGCCCTTGCCCTGGGGCTGCTGTGGTGGTGGCGCTCCTCGATCGTGGAGATCGAGCAGGGAACCGTCGGCGTGCTCACCAAGTACGGCGCGGTCGCCGGCACGCTCGACCCGGGCCGCCACTACCTGTGGCACCCCTGGTCGCGGGTGGACTTCGTGGTGGACACCTCCACCGAGATCCCCTACACCGCCCCCGTGCTGGCCTGCCCCACGCACGAGAACGTGCCGCTGAAGTCGATCGAGTTCTTCCTGAAGTTCCGCATCGTCGACGCGGTGGCGTTCGTGCGCACCATCGGCGCCAGCAACTTCGACCTGGTCCTGTCCAGCGCGGTGCAGGACGCCATCCGCCAGCGCAGCCGGCGGGTGCAGACCGAGAGCGCCTACGACCTGCGCGGCTCGGACGTGGCCGACATGCAGGACCTGCTCAACCGGCAGCTGCGCCGCTACGGCGTGGAGATCCGGGGCTGCAACATCCCGGACGTGCAGCTGCCCAACCAGTACCAGCAGCACCTGGCGACCCGGGAGCGGGTGGCCAAGGAGCTGGTCGCCTACGAGCAGGAGTGGGAGCTGACCCGCAAGCGCCGCATCGACACCCTGCTGATGGACATCGAGCGCTCCAAGAAGACCCGCGACGCCAAGATCGTCGAGGTCAACGCGGCCCTGAACAAGGCCCGCAAGGACGTGGCGCAGATGCTGGAGGAGCAGGAGACCGAGGCCCAGCGGGTGCGCCACGAGATCGAGACGCAGGGCCGCGGCGACCTGGTCGCCGCGCAGAACCAGGCCAAGGCCCAGCGCCGGCTGGCCACCTCCTACCGGGACAACCGGGCGGTGCTCCAGTACGAGCTGGCGCGGCGCCGCCTGGAGGTCGGCGCCAAGCTGGCCGAGCACGCGCCGCAGCCGGTGGTGGTGCGCACCGACGGCGCCTCCGGCGACGCCTCGGCGCTGTCCACCCTGATGCTGGCGCAGATGCTGCCCGACCTGGCCGGGCGCCGGCGGTCCGTGGGAGCGGGCGGCGGGTCCGAGGCCGCGGGCGACGCCTTCACCGAGGCCCAGGGCGCGGTGGCGGCCGCCGCCGGGCGCCAGCAGGACATGGCCCGCCGGTTCCAGAAGGACCAGAAGCAGGCCATGAAGGAGCAGTTCGAGAACGGGGAGGGCTTCGAGGGGCGCGGCGGCCGCGGCTGACCCCGCTCCGGGCCCTGCGGTCCCGCACCGCACCGCCCCGGACCCCGGAAGCGTTTCGGCCCTCCCGCCCGTCGGGCGGGAGGGCCGAACGTTGGTCCGCGCATTACCCCCGTTTGAATCCGGCGCCTGTAGTGTCGGAGGCATCGGGGGGAGATTGTTCCCGGATTCCCACCGCCTCTCCGGCGGGATCGGTCGAATCCGGGAACAATTGTTTTGCGGGGGTGTCCGCTCCGGGGCGCCTCAGGCCGCCTCCACCAGCGTGCGGTAACCGCTGTCGATGTCGATTCCGTGGCGGGCGGCGATCTCCACCAGATCCTCGATCTCGGCCGCCTGCGCCAGGCACAGCTCGTCGTCGCCGCGCGCGTGCGCTCTGCGGAGCGCCCGCGTGGCGTCGTAGATGCGCAGGTGCAGGGTGGTCAGGAACTCACTCATCGCCGGTACCCGTCCCTTCCGGGCAAGTCCTTCTCCGTTGTTCGCACCACCATTACTACCGACGCCGGATAAAGCGCGGGTTAGAGGCGCGCAGATGGCAGAGAAAGGCGCCGGTGACATAGGACACCGGCGCCTGGGGAACCCGGGATCAGTACTCGGTCCAGGAGTACCAGTCGTCGGTGATGTGCTCGTAGACGCGATTGCCGTGGCCGGAGACGAAGACGCCCTCCTCCAGCGGCTCGGTGCTGTAGGCCAGGCCCGAGCGGTCGAGCAGGCCGGCCCCCTGCACCCCGTAGAGCGTCGTCCCGTCCCCGAGCACGCCCACCGAGGTGAGCGGGTACAGGCCCGCCCAGTCCCCGTTCATCGGGATGGTGGTGGAGCCGTCGGCGGTGGCGCGCACCTCCAGCAGCTGCTCGGCCGAGGAGGCGACCCGGCCCTGGAGCGGGACGTCGGCCAGGGACAGCACGATCGCGGCCGCCGCGACCAGCGGCGCGGCGATCCAGCGCATCCAGTAGCGCCGCACCATCGGCCGGGCGACGCCCATCGCGATGCCCAGGCGCAGGGCGCCCATCGCGGCCAGCACGGTGCCGCCGCCCATGCCCAGGACGAAGGCGGGCAGGTGGCCCCCGGGCACGCTGTCCTCGTAGAGCAGGACCAGGCCGATGACGGCGCACGCCGGCAGGTACAGCCGACCGGGCGGGCGAGAGGACCAGGAGACCAGGCGCCGGCCCAGGGTGGGCCGGTGGGCGATCTGCAGCAGCGGCGCCACCGGGTCGTCGCCGGTGTGCGGCGCCGAGCCCTGCGCCGGTGACGGACCCTGTTCGGGAACCGAAGCGGTCATGGAGCGCGTTCCCCCAGGAGGACGAGTGGACTCGCACGCGGCCGGGGGAATGGGCCACCGGCGGCGCGTCAGGTACGTGACGGCCGCGACGCCGCGGCCCGCCCTTCAGGATACGGGAGCGGCGGCGCCTCTTCGGGCCTTCTGGCGCATCCCGGGCGCCCGATTCCGCGCGCCGCGGGCGCGCCCCGGACCCGGCGCACCCGGCCCGCCCCGCGCCGGGCGAGCCGGTCCAGGCCGTAGCGGCCGGGGACGAGGACGGGCAGCAGGCAGGCGGCGGCCAGCAGCGCCAGCTGGGCGGCGGTCGCGTCGGCCGGGACCCCGGGCAGGTCGGTGCGGCCCGCCCACACCGCCCCGGCCCCGGCCGCCGACAGTGCGGCCGGCAGCCCGCCGCTGACCGGCAGGGCCATCCCGGCCGCCAGCATCGCCGCGCAGGCCAGCTCCACATAGGCCAGCGCCTCGCCGGCGCCGCCCGGCGGGCCCAGGGAGAGCCGCCGCACGGCCTGCTCGGCGAGGACCCACGCGGCGCCGGCGCGCACCGCCAGCACCCCCGCGTCCCGGAGCCGCCCGGCCGCTCCCGTGCCGGCCGGTCCTCCGTCGGCGCTCCGCATCGCCCGACCGCCCCCTTCACCGTCCCGGTCGCCGGTCCCCAGGGAAACTACCCAAGGTGATGGCCGATGGCTCTGCGTCACACGCGGGGTGCGGCGAATCTTCCGGGCGGAGTAGGGTGGGCTGCCGTGGCAGCCTCGACACCGACCCCGGGCCCGAAACGGCGCGAAGCGGTCCCCGCACCCGACTACCGGCTGGAGCACGAGCTCGCCGGGGGCGGTGCGCGCACCGTGGCCGGCGTGGACGAGGTCGGACGCGGCGCGTGGGCCGGACCGGTGGTGGTGTGCGCGGCGGTGGCCGACGGGAGCGCGCCGCCCGAGGGGCTCACCGACTCCAAGAAGCTGACGCCCAAGCGCCGCACGGCCATGGCCGAGGCGCTGGAGCCGTGGGTGGCCGACCACGCCGTGGGCCGCGCGGAGGCCGAGGAGATCGACGAGCTGGGCATGACGGCGGCCCTGCGCCTGGCGGCCCTGCGGGCCCTGGAGGGGGTGCGGGAGCGGCCGGACGCGGTGATCCTCGACGGCAGGCACGACTACCTGGGACCGCCGTGGCCGGTGCGCACCCAGGTGGGCGCGGACCTGGCGTGCGTGAGCGTGGCGGCGGCGTCGGTGCTGGCCAAGGTCCACCGCGACGCCTGGATGGCGGGCCTGGAGGAGGAGTGTCCCGGCTACGGCTTCGCGACGGCGGCGGGCTACCCCTCCCCGGTGCACCGGGCCGCCCTGTCCCGACAGGGCCCGACCCCCTACCACCGGGTGAGCTGGTCGTTCATGGACGACCTGCCGGACTGGTCCCACCTGCGCAAACCCAAACCCGGCCCGGCCGGCCAGACCGCCCTGCTCTGAGGGGCGGGGAAGCGGCGCCGCCGAGCGGGCGGCGACACGCCGGGCGGGTGCGGGGGCAGGCTGTTCTCCCGCCCCGGCATTCGCGGCAGTATGGGACGGACCGCGGAGGCGACGGGATGAGGGAGGCACGGGTATGCCGCGCGAAGACCGGTCCCGCTCGGCCCGCACGGGGACGGCGGGCTCCGCACTGGAGCGCGCCCGGGCCGCCTACCGCGCCCGCCCGCCCAAGACCCGGCTGGTCGCCGCCCTGGCCACGGTGACCGTGGCCGCGGTCGCCGCCTTCATCGCGGGCGTCCCGGTCCTGACCGCGGTCGCCGCGGCCGTGACCCTTCTGGCGGTGGTCGCCGCCCTCATGCACTCCACCGACGCGCTGGCCACCACCCTGGTCTGCGTGGCCTGGCTCGTCCTGGCCTTCTTACTCCTGCAGATCCCCATCCCCGTCGCCGACCGGTCGGTCCTGCTCCTGCTGCCGCTCATCCCCCTGCTGGTCTCCCTGGCCGCCTCCCGCATCCGCGAGTTCCCCGCCTGGCACACCACCCTTCTCGCGCTGCTCGTCGCGCTCATCGCGGGCATGGGCACCGGGCTGGCCGGGATGATCGCCGGAGGCGCCCCGCCCGCGCTCGGCCCGCTCACCGCCGCCTGCGCGGCCGGCGCCGCCCTGGTCTGGCGGGCGGTGGCCGCCTACCGGCTGCGCCGCGGCATGGTGCAGGTCGGCGGCGGCCCCCCCGCAGGCGGGGGACGGGGCGGCGGAGCCCCCACCGGGCAGGGGGGCGCGCAGCCGCGGGTGCGCGCCGGCGGCCGGCCCGCCGCGGGCGGCGACGGGGCCGGGGGCGACACCGACGAGCCGATCCCGGTCGACCAGGCCCTGGCCCGCCTGGAGAACATGATCGGCCTGGACCCGGTCAAGCAGCAGGTGCGGGCGATCGCCGCCTCCATCGAGGCCGCCCGGCTGCGCGCCGACGCCGGGTACGCCGTCGACCGGCCCCTGCGCCACCTGGTCTTCTCCGGCCCGCCCGGCACCGGCAAGACCAGCGTCGCGCGCACCCTGGCCACCGTGTTCCACTCCTTCGGGCTTCTGCCCACCGCCCGGGTGGTCGAGGCCCAGCGCGCCGACCTGGTCGGCGAGTACCTGGGCGCCACCGCGATCAAGACCAACGCCCTGGTGGACAGCGCCCTGGGCGGGGTGCTCTTCATCGACGAGGCCTACTCCCTGGTCAACGAGGGCGACGGGCAGCCCGACCGGTTCGGCAGCGAGGCCGTGCAGACCCTGCTCAAGCGGGCCGAGGACGACCGCGACCGGCTGGTGGTGATCCTGGCCGGATACGAGGAGGAGATGGACCGCCTGCTGGCCTCCAACCCCGGGCTGGCCTCGCGCTTCTCCACCCGTGTCACCTTCCCCAGCTACACCTGCGAGGAGCTGCGCCGCATCTGCGAGCACCTGTTCTCCGCCCGCGGCGACCTGCTCGACGCCGACGCGCTGCCCGGGCTCCGGCGCCGCCTTGAGGAGGTCGAGCAGCGCGGGGCCGTGGACGAGCTCGGCAACGGCCGCTTCGCCCGCTCCCTGGTGGAGAAGGCCGCCGAGGCCCGCGACGTGCGGGTGGTCACCTCCGGCGCCGGCGACACCCCCGGCCCGGACGACCTGGTGACCGTGCGCGAGCCCGACATCGCGGCCGCCTACGAGGAGCTCACCGGCCGCCTGCCCGGCTTCGGCGAGGCCCCCGACCTGGAGGGCGCGCTGGCCGAGCTGGACGAGATGATCGGCCTGGAGCCGGTCAAGCGCCAGGTGCGCTCGATCGCCGCCCAGCTGCGGGTGGTGCGCCTGCGCGAGGAGCAGGGGCTGCCCACCCAGCCGCCCATGCGGCACTTCGTCTTCTCCGGCCCGCCCGGTACCGGCAAGACCAGCGTCGCCCGCGTGCTGGGCCGGGTGTTCGCCGCGCTGGGCCTGCTCACCCGCGCCGAAGTGGTCGAGGCCCAGCGCTCGGACCTGGTCGGCGAGCACCTGGGCGCCACGGCCATCAAGACCAACAAGCTCGTCGACCGGGCCCTGGGCGGGGTGCTGTTCGTCGACGAGGCCTACGCCCTGGCCAACCCGGGCTACAGCGGCGGCGACGCGTTCGGGGCCGAGGCCGTCCAGACCCTGCTCAAGCGCGCCGAGGACGACCGGGCGCGCCTGGTGATCGTGCTCGCCGGGTACCCGAAGGACATGGACCGCTTCCTGGCCAGCAACGCCGGGCTGGGGTCGCGCTTCAACGTCCGGGTGGGCTTTCCCAGCTACACCCCCGACGAGTTGTCGGCGATCGCCGACGCCGTGGCCGCCCGCACCGGCGACGCCTTCGACGCCGACGCCCGCGAGGACCTGCGCAGCATCTTCGGGTACGTGTGCGAGGAGGGGTGGATCGACGAGCTGGGCAACGGCCGCTTCGCCCGCTCGCTCTACGAGAAGGCCTGCTCGCACCGGGACCTGCGGGTCGCCGAGGAGCTGGGCGAGGCCGCCACCGCCGAGGAGCTCACCCGGGTGACCAGTGCCGACCTGCGCTCGGCCTACGCCGAGATCACCCAGCGCTGACGCGGCCCCGGCGGCGCCGGGGCCGCCCCTGCTAGGGTCCGCTCCATGAACGCACCCAGCGCCCCGATCCGGGAAGCCGTCATCCTCGCGGGGGGCCAGGCCACGCGCCTGCGCCCGTACACCGACACCCGGCCCAAGGCGATGGTCGAGGTCGCCGACCGGCCCATCATCGACTACCAGCTGGAGTGGCTGGCCGGGCACGGGGTCGAGCACGTGGTGGTCTCCTGCGGCTACAAGGCCGAGGTGCTGCGCGAGCACCTGGCCGCGCGCACCGACGCACCGGAGGTCACCCTGCTGGTGGAGGACGAGCCCCTGGGCCGCGGCGGGGCGCTGCGCTACGCCGCCACCGGGCTGCGCGACGGACAGGCTCCGTACTTCGCGCTCAACGGGGACGTGCTCACCTGGTTCCCGCTGGACGAGTTCACCGCCTTCCACCGGGCCAAGGGCGCCACCGCCAGCCTGGCCCTGGCCCAGTACCAGACCAGCTGGGGCATCGTGGAGGTGGACGACGCCGGGACCATCGGGGGCTTCACGCAGAGCCCGATGCTCCCGTTCTGGATCAACGCCGGGGTGTACATCTTCGAGGCGGCCGCCACCGGGCTGCTCCCGGTCAAGGGCGACCACGAGTCGACCACCTTCCCCCGCCTGGCCGAGGAGAAGCGCCTGGCCGGGTACAGGATCGACGGGTTCTGGCGCGGCGTCGACACCGTCAAGGACGTGAAGGAGGCGAGCGAGCAGATCCCCGGGCTGCTCGCCGAGCGGGCCTGAAGGGCGGCGTCGGCCCGCCGGCCTGGTCGGCGTCCCGGTTCTCCCGGTCGCCCGGCTGTCGGCCCGGGTGCGCCCGGCCGCGGGGCGGAACGGGTGCACGGCCCCTGCGGGAAGGGGCCGACAGACCGGAAGGTAGGCTCGGCCGCGATGACGAACGATGCCGCCCTCGCCACCCTCCCCAACTTCCGCGACATCGGCGGGTACCGCACCTCCGGCGGTGCCACCGTGCGCCGCGGCCTGGTGTTCCGCGCCGACGCCCTGGCCCGGGTGGACGACGGCGACCTCGCCGCCCTGTCCCGCTTCGGGCTGCGCCAGGTGCTGGACCTGCGCACCGCCTACGAGCGCACGGCCGAGCCCGACCGGCTCCCCGACGGCGCCGAGTACGCCGTGCTCGACGTGCAGGGCGACCACGCCACCGGCGGCAACCTGGAGCGCCTGCTCACCGACCCCCGTGCCGCCGCGGAGGCGCTGGGCGGCGGGGGAGCGGCCGCGTTCATGATGGAGGTCAACCGGGTCCTGGTGACCGAGCAGGACGCCAACACCGCGTACGCGGAGCTGGTCCGGCGCGCCGCCACGGGCCCGACCGCCGCGGTGTTCCACTGCACCGCCGGCAAGGACCGCACCGGCTGGGGCGCGGCGCTGCTGCTGAGCCTGCTCGGCGTTGACCGCGACACCGTGTTCGAGGACTACCTGGCCAGCAACCCGCGGATGGGCCGGCTGCGTCGGGGGATGCGGCGCCAGGCCGAGCGCAACGGCGTCGACGGCGACCTCCTGGAGCCGATCATCGAGGTCCGCGAGGAGTACCTGGCCGAGGCATTCGCCCAGGTGGAGCGCGTCTACGGCTCCTTCGACGCCTATGTCTCCGAGGGGCTGAAGGTGTCGCCGGACCTGGTCGGGACCCTGCGCGACCGCCTCCTGGAAGGCTGAGCGGTCCCCCGACGTCCCCGAAGGAACCGGGGCGGCGGTCTCGCAGTCCCGAGGCGTCGGGAGGCCGAGCCCGGTCGTGTCCGCTGGGGTGGTGGAACTGTCGGCCGCGTCCTTGTGAGCGGTGCGACCGCTGCGGCGTGATCGGCGGCCCCGCCCCGGGTGCGCGCCCCCTCCTCGCCGTTGATCTCGGGAGAGTCGGGGTAATACTCGCCGGTATCCCCCCGACTTCCCCGAGATCAACGGGGGTGTCGATGCGGGCGGCGGGCAGTGCCCCCGGGGGCGGCGAACCTTTGGGCACCCCGGAAGAAGGCGTCCGCTGGGGTGGGTGACCCTCGGCGACCATGGCGGCCCTCGGCGGGCGGCTTTCGGCCGCCTGGCGGCCGCGGCGATGGCCCGCCGGAAGTGACACCACTCCGACGGATACGACCTCTGCCGACGGGCGGGGCTTCGGTCGGGACTCCGAAGGAGGGACGGGCCCCCGTTCGGAGCCGGGGCGATGGTGCTGACCCGCTCGGACGTGAACGGCACCACTCCAGCGGACGCGACCCGCCACCGGTGCCGCCGCTGCCGTCCGTCGTCGCCGCCGGAGAGCGCCGGCGGGACCGACTACAGCTCGTTCAGGCGTGTGACCAGGGCGTCCGGGGCGGTCGAACGGTCGGCTCCCTCCAAGGCGCCCATCAGGGCGCGCAGCACCTCCGGGCGGCTGACGCCGCGGTCCAGCAGGCGCTGCGCGGCGGCCCACAGCTCGGGCGGGTCCCCGTCCCACAGGCGCTCGGCCAGGCGTTCGTGCGCCGCCAGCTCGGCCTCGCCCACCGTCCGGTCCGCCTCCCGGTCCGCGGACCGGGAGGGCTCGGCGCGCCTGGTCCCGGAGCGGGCGGAGCCGGTCGGGTCCGGAGCGGGTCCGTCCCCGCACGAGGAGCGGCGGCGCGTCCCGGCACGTCCCCCGTCGACCGAGTGGCGGCCCCGCGGCCGCCCGGCCGGGTCGTCGATCTCGCCGAAGTGGTCCAGCTTCAGCAGCGCCCGGCGCCCCTCGGGCGTCGAGGGGTCGAACGCGCCGTCCGCATCGTCCAGCAGGTCCCCCGCCAGCAGCGGGAACGCGAACATGCGCCGCGGCAGCGCCTCCAGGTCCCCGTCCGGGAGCAGCCGGCGCACCTCGCTGCGGCCCAGCCCCAGCGCCTCGGCCGGGTCCCGGTAGGTCTCGGTGAACGGCTCGATCGCCTCCCACAGCGCGTCCAGGGACGCGCCCACCGCCGGCTCGGGCAGCCCCCAGCGCGGCCCGGCCCACCGGATCCAGGCGCCCAGCACGTGCGGCATCGCCTCGCGCTCCTCGCGCAGCAGGACCACCCGCCGCGGCAGCCACGTCAGCAGGAACGCCTCCACCTTGCGCGGGCTCACCCGCAGCGGCCGCCCGCCGTCCACGTCGCACCCGTAGGCGATGATGTGGTCCACGCAGCGGCTGGCGGCGTAGGAGTCCGACAGCTCGGCGGCGGTCTCCGAGGCCAGGAAGCGCGCCGCCAGCACCGCCCGGTCGTCGCGCCGCCACACCGGCTCCCGGGTGGGGCGCCCCTCCCGGGGCAGCGCCCGCATCCGCGACCGCAGCAGCGCGTGCACCGAGCTGAGCGACCCGCCGAGCAGGTCGTCGCGGCGCGCGGCGGTGAGCCGCGCGGGCCGCGTGCCGCCGCCCGCGACCACCCGGTCCGTACGCCGCATCGCCGCCTCCAGCAGGGTGCGCGCCCGGCCCGGGGCGATGCGGGCGAACACCGCCATCGGGTCGCTCCCGGCCGCGGCGCGGGCGTGCTCCAGCAGCCGGCCCACCTTGCTCGTCACCCAGGCGTCCCGCAGCACCCCGCCGGCGTTGTGGTCCACGACGGCGATCAGCGCGTGGGTGGCCTCCGCCTCGTCGGGCTCCTCCGCGGGCGCCCCCGGCGCCCCGTCCTCCGGGGCCTCCCCGCCGTCCGCGCGCCGGAAGGTGCACACCAGCTCGTCGACGTCGCCGAACCGGTCCCCGGAGCGGTAGGCCGCCACCGGCCGGGCCGCGCCCAGCTCCCGCACCCACGCCGGCAGCGCCATCCCCTGTTCGGCCAGGGCCAGCGCCCCCTGGCGGGCCAGCTCCCTGCGGTGCTCGGTGGGGCCCAGCGCGGCGATCCCCGAGAGCAGGACCAGCCCGGCCGGGCTCTGCGAGGCGGCGGCGCGGGCGATCAGCCCCTCGCCCAGGTGGCGCTCGACGTCCTCCCCGCTCATCCCCGGCATGCTCCGGCCCCACCAGGCGCCCAGCATCCGGCTCAGCGCGAGCTCGGCGTCGAGCGGGTCGCGCATCGCCAACAGGGCGCGGGCCACCCGCAGCATCTCGTCGAAGACGGGCTCCGGTGCGGCGCCGGAACCCGGGGGAAGGGGAGGTACGGACACCTGACCGAGCCTAGGGCACGTGTCACCGCGGCACGCCGACGATGGACAGGACCGGGCGAGGCGCCTCGCGCGGCGGACGGCGGCGCCGTCCGCCGGGCGGCGGTGCGCCGGAGCGCTCCGCCGTGCCGGACCGGGGCGGCGCCCGTCCTCGGGCGCCGCGGCCGGTTCAGCCGAAGGTGTCGTGGTCGGGCAGGCGCGGCGGCGCGAGCCGGCCCGACGGGGGCTGGGACATCACCATGGCCTGAAGCCGCTCACGCGCGACCCGCTCCACCAGGACCGGGGTCGCCTGGAAGCCGAGGTGCTCGGCGCAGTTCCAGGCGTCGCAGACACAGCGCTCCACGAATCTCGGGGACAGGGAGCCGAACTCGTCGTTCAGGCGCCGGGCGACCTGTTGCAGCCCGGTCGCGGGAAAAGTCTGGAGCATCCTCGCTCACGCCTCTCGCCGGCGGTGGTCGGACGGTGACCACCATCCATTTCATCCGCGCGTGAGGGAGTGTCAAGACCCGTCAGGGCAGACCTTGCCCAGGCTTTAAGCCCCTTGGGCGAACCCCTGGGGCCCCCGGGGCTCGGGCGCCGGAACGAGGTTTCGGGCATGGCGGTCGGGACCACGGTAGGGGCCGGGGGCCGTGCGGCGCACGGCACCGACCGCGGCGTGGCGGAAAAAGGGAGTCCGAAAAGGCCGCGGGGGAAGGCGCGGGGACGAGGGACGACGTATCATCTGTCCTCTGCCGTCACCCCCGAGTTTCCACCGCGACCCGGCCCCGCCGCCGTGATGTGGCCTATGCTGTGGCGGTGGTGGCGACCGCGCCGCACCGCCCACGGGCGGGGCCGCCCGCTCCGTCCGCCACCGAGAACGGCACGGCCGGAGAAGATGAGCACGTGTTTTCCGGCGCTCGCGCGCGCGAGCCCCCGTCCAACGGGGGAAGGACCCCCGGAGGTGTCACTGGTGAGCACCGAGACGTCCGTTCCGCTCCCTCGCATGTCCGGACTCGGCCCCTCGGACTCGGCGCTGCTGGACACGATCCTCAAGGAAGCCCCCATCGGCTTCGCCCTGTTCGACGCCGCCTGCCGCTTCCAGCGCGTCAACCCGACCCTGGCCGCCGTCTACGGCGTGGCCGAGGAGGAGTGCCTGGGGCTGCGCCCCGCCGACGCGCTCGGCCCGGCCGACGCCGCCGCGCACGAGACCGCCCTGGCGGCGGTGCTGACCGGCGACCGCGACCTGTGCAGCGAGCACCGGTTCCCGGCGGCCGGCGACGGCGACGGGCACTGGGCGCTGTCCTGGTTCCCGGTGCACGACGGCGCCGGGGACACCGACGGCGTCGCGCTGATCGCCGTCGACCTGGGTGAGAAGAACGTGCGCCGGCGCACCGAGGAGCGGTACCGGGCGCTGCTGGCCGCCACCAACCAGGTGGTGTGGACCGCGCGCACCGACGGCGAGGTCACCGAGGACTGTCCCGAGTGGCGCGCGGTCACCGGCCAGTCCCTGGAGGAGTACGTGGGCCGGGGCTGGCTGGAGGCGGTCCACCCCGACGACCGCCCGCGGGTGGAGCGCGCCTGGGACGACGCGGTGGCCGACCGCACCCTGTTCGACGAGACCTTCCGGGTGCGCACCCGGTCCGGGGACCACCGCCACTTCCGCTCCCGCGCGCTGCTGATCAACGGCGAGACCGTCTCGGAGTGGGTCGGCCACAACACCGACGTCACCACCCAGCACGAGGGCGACGAGATGCGCCAGCGCCTCACCCAGCAGCTGGGCGAGGCGGCGCTGCGCACGGTGCGCCTGCAGAAGGCCACCGCCGACCTGGCCGAGGCGCTCACCGTCGCCGAGGTGGTGCAGGCCATGGCCGAGATCGGGCGCTCCGCGGTGGGCGCCGACCGCACCGGCGTCGCCGAGCTCGACGACGGGGGCACCCGGCTGCGGGTGATCGGCGCGTCCGGGGTCCCCGAGCGCGGCCGCCCGGTCGGCGCGGGCAAGGACGCCCTGATGGGGCTGACCGTGCGCGACCTGCGACCGCGCTTCGCCGGCGGCCCCGCGGAGCTGCGCGCGCTGCTGGAGGAGGAAGAGCACGAGGCCGCCGGCGCCGAGCCCGCCCCGGGCGAGCGCGCCTGGGCGGCGCTCCCGCTGCTCAGCGGTGGCAAGCCGATCGGTGCCCTGGGATTCTCCTACGCCGCCGCGCGCGAGGTCCCCGACGAGGAGAAGGTGTTCCTGGAGGCCCTGGCGGGCCAGTGCGCCCTGGCGCTGGAGCGGGCCAAGCTCTTCGAGCGCGAGCACCGCACCGCCGAGGCGCTGCAGGCCAGCCTGCTGCCCGAGGCCCTGCCCGAGGTGCAGGGCGTGCGGATGCGCGCCTTCTACCGGTCGGGCACCCAGCACGTGCAGGTCGGCGGGGACTGGTACGACGCCTTCCCGCTGCCCGACGGCCGGGTGGCCGGGGTGCTGGGCGACGTCATGGGCAAGGGCATCAAGGCCGCCACCGGGATGAGCCGGGTGCGCAACGCGCTGCGGGCGCTGGCCTTCAGCATGCCCGAGCCGGCCGACGTGCTCACCGGCCTGGACCGGATGTTCGACGCCACCGAGGGCGCCGACCAGGTGACCACGCTGGTGTACTTCGTCCTGGACCCCGAGACCGGGCAGATCGACCTGAGCAACGCCGGGCACCTGCCGCCGCTGGTGGTCACCGAGAGCACCGAGCCGTGGCTGCTGGAGACGGAGCCGGACACGCCCCTGGGCGTGCGGGCCGAGCGGGGCCATCACAAGTTTTTCGTCCAACCCGGTAACACCGTGGTGCTCTACTCCGATGGACTTGTTGAGAACCGGAGGCGGTCGGTCGCGTCCGGGCTGGAAGAATTGGTCACCGTAGCGTCTCAGGCGCCGCCGGAGGTGGTGGGCGATCCACAGCACATGCTCCAGTACCTTGTGGAGGGCATGCTCGCAGGGTATGAGCAGGACGACGACGTCACGCTGCTCGCCGTCCACCTCCCGGTGATCGAGGCCGCGCCGGAGGAGTAGACAAGTCCAACACTTCGCCCGACTAGGGTGAAGGAGCCATCATCCCCGCGCACGCGGGGGGTGGGGTCAGGACCCGACAGTGGGACCGCATCCGTGCGGCCGCGGAGAAAAATCCTACTGGGCGGATGGGCCCAAACGCTAGAGAGGGCGCATACGCTGAAAGGGAATCGGCAACCCCGCCTCGCGGGCGGGGACGATCCCGGGCAACAGCCGGGAGGCGGTGGCTCCGCCTCCCACAGGTCTTCGGACCGCCGGGTCCAGCAATCTCGCCACACGTCCGTTCGAGAGGTGTTTGTGTCACCTGCCAGTTCGACCCGCTCTAAACAGCCGGAGTCGCTGCAAGAGCCCGTCATCCAGCAGCTGATCGAGCGTGGGCGGTCCCAGGGGTACCTTGAGCCCGAGGACGTGCGCCGTGCCTTCGAAGAGGCCGACATTCCGATGTCCCAGGCCCAGGCCGTGCTGCGCAGCCTGACCAAGGAGGGCGTGACCCTCGTCGTCGGTGCCGAGGAGTCCGCGCCCTCGCGCCGCCGCTCCGCGCGCCGTAAGAACGCGGCCCCGAAGAAGTCGACCACCCGGTCCTCCTCGTCGTCGGCCTCGGAGTCCTCCGAGTCCTCCGGTTCCGCCTCGGCCTCCTCCTCCGGCTCCACCGGCTCGGCCTCCCGCGCCCCGCGGCGGGCCGCCGCGGCCCAGGAGCAGCCCGAGATGGTGACCGCGGTCGTGGACTCCGGCGCGGACGAGGACGAGCCCGCGGCCGCTCCGCGCAAGCGCGCGGCCGCGGCCGAGGAGGCCCCGGCGGCGCCGGCCGCTCCGGCGAAGAAGGCGGCGGCCAAGAAGACCGCGGCCAAGTCGGAGGCCAAGTCCGAGGCCAAGGCCTCCGCCGGCACCAAGAAGGCGGCGGCCAAGGGCGGCGCCAAGAAGAAGGACGAGCCCGCGCTGGAGGTGGCCGAGGAGGGCGACGACCTCGACCTGGAGGTCGCCGACTCCGAGGAGGTCGAGGACACCGGCGCCGAGCTGGAGCTGGTCGAGGACACCGAGGACAAGCCCGAGCCGGTCGGCGGGCCGGTGGCCGGCACCGCCGGCAAGCCCGAGATCGTCGGCATCCCGGAGAAGGCCGCGGCCAACACCTCCGAGGACGAGGCCTTCGTCCTGTACGACGATGACGACGACGCCCCCGCCGCGCAGGTGGTGGCGGCCGGCGCCACCGCCGACCCGGTCAAGGACTACCTCAAGCAGATCGGCAACGTGGCGCTGCTCAACGCCGAGCAGGAGGTCGAGCTCGCCAAGCGGATCGAGGCCGGCCTGTTCGCCGAGGAGAAGCTCGCCGAGGAGCGCCACATCCTGGGCGACGAGTTCCTCGACGAGCTGGAGTGGATCGCCGACGACGGCGCCCGCGCCAAGAAGCACCTGCTGGAGGCCAACCTCCGGCTCGTCGTCTCGCTGGCCAAGCGCTACACCGGCCGCGGCATGCTCTTCCTGGACCTGATCCAGGAGGGCAACCTCGGTCTGATCCGCGCGGTCGAGAAGTTCGACTACACCAAGGGCTTCAAGTTCTCCACCTACGCCACCTGGTGGATCCGCCAGGCCATCACGCGTGCGATGGCCGACCAGGCGCGGACCATCCGCATCCCGGTGCACATGGTGGAGGTCATCAACAAGCTCGCCCGGGTGCAGCGCCAGATGCTGCAGGACCTGGGCCGCGAACCCACTCCGGAGGAGCTCGCCAAGGAGCTCGACATGACCCCGGAGAAGGTCGTGGAGGTGCAGAAGTACGGCCGCGAGCCGATCTCCCTGCACACCCCGCTGGGCGAGGACGGCGACAGCGAGTTCGGCGACCTCATCGAGGACTCCGAGGCGATCCAGCCGGGCGAGGCGGTCAGCTTCACCCTGCTCCAGGAGCAGCTGCACTCGGTGCTCGACACCCTGTCCGAGCGCGAGGCGGGCGTGGTCTCCATGCGGTTCGGCCTGACCGACGGCCAGCCCAAGACCCTCGACGAGATCGGCAAGGTCTACGGCGTGACCCGCGAGCGGATCCGCCAGATAGAGAGCAAGACGATGTCCAAGCTGCGGCACCCGTCGCGGTCCCAGGTGCTCCGCGACTACCTGGACTGACCTCGTCCGGACCGTGGGCCTTCGGGCCCGGCCCTTGAAGAACGGGGCTTCGGGAATGCGGCGCCGCGGGCGTCGGCCGGTCGTCCCGGCCGACGCCCGCGATGCCGTCGGCCCCGCAGAGCGGCCGCGGACCGCGCGGCCCTGGCCCGGGTGTGGCGAGGCCCGGGGACAGGGCGCCGCGGTGCGCCCCGCGGGGGCGGATGTTCGTCACGTCCGTATGTGGTCCAACATCTCTGCCGTTCATGATCCTCGCGTAGAGGAAGTATGGACGGGATAAAGCGTTGATACGCCTTCGTTACGGATGCGGCGGGATGGGCCGGCGCGGACCGGAACGGCCCTGGGAACCTCCGGTTCCCAGGGCCGTTCGTCGTTCTTCGGGGCGGCCGGCGTCCGTCGGCCGGTGGCCGCCGAGCGTCGGCCGTCAGTCGCGGACGACCACGTCCAGGGTCGAAGGGCGCCCCGGCTTGGCCGGGGCGGTCAGCTCGGCCGTGTGCCCCAGGTCGTTCAGGGCCTCCGCCAGCTCGGCGGGCGACTCGGGCGCGCGCCCCTCGCGCAGCAGCGTGTGCGCGATCGCGCCGCGCGTGGCCTTGGCCATGTGGCTCACCACGCTGCGCTTCACCTCGCCGCCGGCGACCGTCTCCTTCAGGATCCGGACCGCGGCCGTGCGGTCGGCCGCCTCGCCCGAGGGCCTGTAGGCGGCGGCGTAGGAGGAGGAGCGGCAGTCGACGATGAGCCGGCCGTCGGCGCGCTTGGCGACCGGGTCGGCCAGGTGCGAGCGCCAGTAGGTGCCCAGCGCGCCCAGCGGCGGGAGCTTCACGCCCATCGACAGCCGGTAGGGCGGCAGGGCGTCGTCCACGCCCACGGCGCCCCACAGTCCGGAGAAGACGAGCAGCGAATCGCGGGTGCGCGCGGCGGCGGGGCCGGCCAGCAGCTCGCCCAGGCGCAGGTTGTCGTAGAGCACGCCGGTGTACAGCCGTGCGGCGGGCAGGGTGGGGGCCGTGCGCAGGGCCAGGTTCCGGTCGACGGCGGCGGCCTGGCCGGGGGAGAGGCCGAGGACCTCCACGGCCCGCTCCCGCGGTCCGGAGCACAGGGCCTCCAGGGACTCCAGCACGGCCTCCCGGACCCCGTTCACCTCGGGCAGCGACAGCCCGGCGAGGTCCAGGGAGGGACCGTCCCCTTCGGTCGCCTTTCCTTCGGACGGGGGCAGCAGGATCAGCATGGACTCCCTCTCACAGCGAACCGGGCGGCGCCAGCCAGGATGTGGGCTGCCCGGTGTGTTTCGCGATGGTCTCGAAGTCCCGATCGTAGTGCAGCAACGTCAGTCCGCTGATCTCGGCGCATGCGGCCACCAGCAGGTCGACGGTGCCGGCGCTTCTGTGCTCTCCGTGCTCGGTCAGGAGCCGCTGCACCTCGAAGGCGCGCCGGGCGTGCTCCTCGTCGAGTGTGGCCGGTAGGAGCGCGGAGTTGAGGAAGGCTACGGCCCGCATCCTGTCCTTGCCTGACCGGGCACTGTGGAGAAACTCCAGTTCTGTGATCGGGGAGATCGCGATGAGGGCCTTGTTCGTAGCGTCCCGCCAGGGGAGGAGCTCCGGGCTCGCCACTTCCTGGACCAGGCGGTTGAGGGCGCTCGTGTCGATGAGGAAGACGGCCGGGGTCATCGGCGGTAGTTGCGCTTGTCGTTGAGAAGTTCCAGATCAAGGCCCCCTTCATCGGCGAGAGCCTTGAGGCCCACCAGCGCCTCCGCCCGTTCGTAGTCTTCGTTGGCGCGGCGCAGCGCGGTGTTCACGGTGTCCTTCTTGGTCGTGGTGCCGAAACGCTTGGCGGCGGCCTCCAGTGCCTCGTCGTCGACGTCGACCAGGATCTTCGTCATGTCCGTTCCTTCCGTTCCGGGAGGGATCGCACTCCATGTGTATATTCAGTTCACTCCTGAGTATATCCTCCGGAGGATCGGAGCGGCAGAGCTTTTGGGAGCGTGCATGACCATCGGCACATGGGCGGCGCGGCTGGCCGAGGACTGGCCGGCCGACGAGGTCGAGGTGCGGGACGGGTGGCGCCTGGGCGCCGACGGCGGTGTCACCCGCCGCGCCAACTCCGCGCTGCCCGTCGGGCCCGAGCCCCGTATCGAGGCCATGGAGGGGTTCTACCGCGAGCGCGGCATCACCCCCTGCATCCAGGCGTGGAGCGGCGACCCCGGGGCCGACGACGCCCTCATCGCCCGTGTCGACGCCGAACTCGACGCGCGCGGCTACCGGGCCGAGCAGAGCACGCTCCTGATGACCCGGCGGCTCGATGCCCGGCCTGCGCCGCCCGAGGGCGTCGACGTGCTCCCCGACCCCGACGAGCGGTGGCACGCCGTGGCGGACTCGGTCGGCGAGAGCCCGACCCGCGCCCAGGGCGTCCTGCGCATCCTGGGCCGTGCGCCGGTCGTCGGCTACGCGGCCGACGCGGACGGCGTCGCGCGGGGGAGCGTGACCGTCGGCGGCGGCCGCTGCGGGATCTTCACCATGGCCACCGCGCCCGCCGAGCGCGGACGCGGCCGTGCGGGCCGCATCATGGGCGCCCTGCTCGCCTGGGCGCACGCCAAGGGCGCCCGGGAGGCATACCTGGTGGTCGAGGCCGACAACACCGCCGCCGTGCGCGCCTACGAGCGGGCCGGGTTCACTGGTGCGGGCGGCTACCGGTACCGGGTCGCTCCGGACTGAACCTCGCCGCGCCCACGCGGCGGACACGGTACGCAGTGCCTCGGGAGACGCAGTGCCCCTGGAACGACACCGAGGCGGCGGCCCAGTCGGGCCGCCGCCTCAGGTCTGCCAGAGGTCGGGAGTTCCTAACGCTCCTCATCGGGGGACGTGGCCGGGGTCTCCTGCAGCCGGTCGGTCTCGTCCTGGATCTCAGCGGCGATCTTGCGGATCTCGTCGTCGTGCTTGCGCATGTGGTGAGCGCAGAACAGCAACTCGCCGCCGGAGTTGAGAAGCACCCGGACGTAGGCCTGCGCACCGCAACGGTCGCAGCGGTCGGCGGCCGTCAGCGGCTGAGTGGGGGCAAGGGTTCCAGTCACTTCGCCATCCTCAATGCTCGGCGTTAGTCACTCAGCACAACATCTAACCGGCCCTCGACGTTCCCAACCAGGTCTTCTGTACGCCGACAGCGGAATCGGACCGGCCGGCGGCCGGGAGGCGGTCCGGCGACACGCCGTGCGGGGCGGGCGATGGCGGGGCCGGAGGCCGTGGTAGAGAGGTGGTAATGTCGCTTGGGCCCGGCCGCGCGCCGCCGCCCGCACGCGCCCCGCCGCACCGCCGCGGTCGGGGAGGCCGGTCCGAGAACGGTCGGCCCGGCGCTGTCCCCGCGCGCGGATAGGCTGGCCCGAGCTCCGGCGCCCGCGGGGAACAGGATCTCCCCGCCCGCCCGCGCCCCGCGCACGCGACGCCCTTCCCGGGCGCCCGTGCCCTGTCCGACGAAGCAGGAGACGTCCAGGTGACCGCCCTTACCGCCGCCGTCCATGAGCCCGAGGATTACTCCGCGCGGCATCTTTCGGTACTGGAAGGCCTGGAGGCGGTCCGCAAGCGCCCCGGCATGTACATCGGCTCCACCGACAGCCGCGGCCTGACCCACTGCATGTGGGAGATCATCGACAACTCCGTCGACGAGGCCCTCGGCGGCTTCTGCACGCGCATCGACGTGGTGCTGCACGCCGACGGCTCGGTGGAGGTGCGCGACGACGGCCGGGGCATCCCGGTCGACGCCGAGCCCAAGTCCGGGCTGTCCGGTGTGGAGCTGGTCATGACCAAGCTGCACGCCGGCGGCAAGTTCGGATCGGGCTCCTACACCGCCTCCGGCGGCCTGCACGGCGTGGGCGCCTCGGTGGTCAACGCGCTCTCGGCCCGCATGGACGTGGAGGTGGACCGGGACGGGCGCACCCACTCCATGAGCTTCCGCCGGGGCATTCCCGGCGCCTTCGAGGAGGCCGGCCCCGACGCCCGCTTCTCGGCCGCCTCCGGCCTGCACAAGGGCAAGAAGATCGCCAAGAGCGTCACCGGGACGCGCATCCGCTTCTGGGCCGACCGGCAGATCTTCCTCAAGGAGGCCGACATCGCCCGCGAGGCGATGCTGGAGCGGGCGCGCCAGACGGCCTTCCTCATCCCGGGCCTGACCATCGCCGTGCGCGACGAGCGCACCGAGGGCGAGCCCCCCTACGAGGAGGAGTTCCGCTTCGACGGCGGGATCGGCGAGTTCTGCTCCTTCCTCGCCCCCGACGAGCAGATCTGCCCGGTCCTGCGGTTCCAGGGGGAGGGCCACTTCACCGAGACCGTGCCCGTCCTGGACGAGATGGGCCACATGACCCCCACCGACGTGGAGCGCACCCTCGAGGTGGACGTCGCGCTCCGCTGGGGGACCGGCTACGACTCCACGGTGCGCTCCTTCGTCAACGTGATCGCCACGCCCAAGGGCGGAACCCACCTGGCCGGCTTCGAGCGGGCCCTGGTGCGGGTGGTCAACGACCAGCTGCGCGCCACCAAGCTGCTCAAGGCCAACGACGACGCCGTCACCAAGGAGGACGTCCTCGAAGGCCTGACCGCCGTGGTGACGGTGCGCCTGCCCGAGCCGCAGTTCGAGGGGCAGACCAAGGAGATCCTGGGGACCTCGGCGGCCTCGCGGATCGTCTCCCAGGTGGTCGCCAAGGAGCTGAAGGCGTTCCTGTCCTCCACGAAGCGCGCTGAGAAGCAGCAGGCCCGCCTGGTGCTGGAGAAGGCCGCCAATGCGGCCAAGGCCCGCCTGGCCGCCCGCCAGCAGCGGGAGACCCAGCGCCGCAAGAACGCGCTGGAGAGCTCGGCCCTGCCGGCCAAGCTGGTGGACTGCCGCAGCGAGGGGCTGGACCGCAGCGAGCTGTTCATCGTCGAGGGGGACTCGGCGCTGGGCACCGCCAAGCTCGCCCGCGACTCGGAGTTCCAGGCCCTGCTGCCGATCCGCGGCAAGATCCTCAACGTGCAGAAGTCCTCGGTGGGCGACATGCTCAAGAACGCCGAGTGCGCGGCGATCCTCCAGGTGATCGGCGCGGGCTCGGGGCGCACCTTCGACCTGGACGCCGCCCGCTACGGCCGGGTCATCCTGATGGCCGACGCCGACGTGGACGGCGCGCACATCCGCTGCCTGCTGCTGACCCTGTTCTACCGGTACATGCGGCCGATGCTGGAGGCCGGCCGGGTGTACGCGGCGGTGCCGCCGCTGCACCGGGTCGAGCTGACCAACGTGCGCAAGAAGCGCGGGGCCCGGCCTGAGGACCGCTACGTCTACACCTACTCCGACGCCGAGCTGCAGCGCACCCTGCTGGAGCTGGAGAAGAAGGGCAAGAGCTGGAAGGAGCCGATCCAGCGGTACAAGGGCCTGGGCGAGATGGACGCCGACCAGCTCGCCGAGACCACGATGGACCCGCGCCACCGCACCCTGCGCCGGATCCGGGTGGAGCACGCCGAGGAGGCGGCGAAGGTGTTCGACCTGCTCATGGGAAACGAGGTCGCGCCGCGCCGCAAGTTCATCGCCGACGGCGCCCAGGAGCTCAACCCCGAGCGCATCGACGCCTGAACCCCGCCGGGCCGCCCTGCCGCGTCCTCGCCGACCGGAGCCGGGGTCCGACGCACCGGCTCCGGTCGGCGCGGATCCCGCACCCGTACGCACCGTTGTGTTTGAATCGCCCTGAGTGATACGACTCGCCCGGACCCGGGCGGGGCGACGGCGAAGCGACGGTGAGGCAATGAGCTACGGACAGCAGTATCCGGGAGGGGAGCAGCCGCCGCAGGGAGGCGACCCGGGACAGGGCGCTCCGCCCCCGGGAGGAACGCCCCCGGGCGGCTTGGACGGCCGGGAGGACCGGGACCGCCAGGGCGGCGGGGAGTACCAGGGCGGTCAGAGCCCGCCCGGCGGTGCTCCCGGCGCCCCCGACGTCCCGGACGCCCAGGAGCGGCCGCAGCAGTGGGCCCAGGAGCCTCCGCAGGGCGGCTACGTCGGGCAGCACGCCGCGGGAGGCGGGCAGGCGCCGCCGGCCTACGGGCAGCAGGCCTACGGGGCGCCGCAGGGGTACGGCGGGTACGGCCCGCCCCCGGTCCCCGGGGCGGGCACCGTCCCGGGCGACACCGACGTGGTCGGGCGCCGGGTGGTGCAGTACATCATCGACGGCATCCTGTCGACGGTCATCCCGCTCGTGGCCCTGCTCGTGCTCCTGCCGCTGGCGTTCACCCCGACCGAACCGGACGGCTCGCCGAGCAACCCGGGCCTGGCCGCGTTCCTCGTCCTCCTAGTGGCCGTGCTGTGGGTGCTCATCTACCTCGGCTACTGGGTGCTGTGGCCCGCCAAGGCCGGCGGCCAGACGCTGGGGATGAAGATGCTGGGGCTGCGGGTCGTCTCCGCCGACGGCACGGAGGCCTCCATGATGCAGCACTTCCTGCGCTGGATCCTGCTGATCGTGGACGGCATCTTCTACGGGCTGGTGGGGCTGATCGTCATCCTGGCCAGCGAGGGCAACCAGCGGCTGGGCGACATGGTGGCCAAGGCCTACGTGGTGCGCGCCTGAACGGCGGGTGCGCGGGGCCGCGCCGGCGGGCGCCCGGCGGCCCGGGCCCGTCGGCGCTCAGGGACGGTCGTGGGTCGTGTCCGCTGGGGTGGCGGAATTCTCCGGGCTCCGGCCGCCCCCCCCGGGGGCACTGCCCGCCGCCCGCATCGACACCCTTGTCGATCTCGGGGAAGTCGGGGTGATACCGGCGAGTATTACCCCGGCATTCCCGAGATCAACGGCAAGAAGGAGGGGGCGCGTACCCGGGGCGGGGCCGCCGATCGCGCCGCAGCGGTCGCACCGCTCAGAAGGACGCGGCCGAAGGTTCCACCACGCCGGCGGACACGACCCGGTCGAGTGGCCGGACGTGCACGCCTGTGCACGCTGCGCCCGGCCGGTAGGCGCGTTCCCCCGCGACCACCGCCGCCCCGACGGCCGTTACGCCTCGGGCGGCTCCCAGTCACCCGTCTCCAGGAAGCGCTCGATGGCGGCGGTGTAGGGCTTGAGGTCCATGCCCCGGTCCTCCACCCACGCGTCGTCGTAGTAGCTGTGCCGGTAGCGCTCGCCGCCGTCGCAGATCAGGGTGACGACGCTGCCACGGGTGCCCTCGCGCAGCATCCGTGCGATCAGGTGCCACACGCCCCACATGTTGGTGCCGGTGGATCCGCCCGCGCACAGCCCGGTCACCCGGTCCAGGTGCCGCATGGCCGCGATGCTCGCCGCGTCGGGCACCGGCACCATCACGTCGATCACGTCCGGCACGAAGCTGGGCTCCATCCGGGGCCGCCCGATCCCCTCGATGCGCGAGGGCATGCCGGTGGCGTAGTCGGCGGCGCCGGTGGTCCAGCCGGGGAAGAACGCCGAGTTCTCCGGGTCCACCACGGCCAGCCGGGTGTGGTGGCGCCGGTAGCGCAGGTAGCGGCCGATGGTGGCCGAGGTGCCGCCGGTCCCGGCGCCCACCACGATCCACTGCGGGACGGGGTGGCGCTCCATGGACAGCTGCTCGAAGATCGACTCGGCGATGTTGTTGTTGCCGCGCCAGTCGGTGGCCCGCTCGGCGTAGGTGAACTGGTCCATGTAGTGCCCGCCGGACTCGGCGGCCAGCCGCTCGGCCTCGGTGTACATGTCCGGCGGCCGGTCCACGTAGTGGCAGCGCCCGCCGTAGCGCTCGATCAGGGCGATCTTCTCCGGGCTGGTGGAGCGCGGCACCACCGTCACGAAGTCCACCCCGATGAGCCGGGCGAAGTAGGCCTCGGAGACGGCGGTCGACCCCGAGCTGGCCTCGACCACCGTGGTGCCCTCGCGGATCCAGCCGTTGGCCAGCCCGTACAGGAACAGGGACCGCGCGAGCCGGTGCTTGAGGCTGCCGGTGGGGTGCACCGACTCGTCCTTGAGGTAGAGGTCGATGCCCCAGGACTCGGGGAGCGGAAAGGCGTGCAGGTGGGTGTCGGCCGAGCGGTTGGCGTCGGCGACGACCCTGCGCACCGCCTCGTCGACCCAGCCCCGCGTGCGCGCGCACGACCGGTCCACGGGCCCGTTGCCGGGCGCGGATGCAGAGGAACCGTCCATGCGGGCAGCCTAGCGCCGAGCGGCCCCGGGCGCCCCTGCCGCCCCGGGCGCGGAAAGAGGGACGGCCCCCTGCGGCGGGGGCCGTCCCTTCGCTCCGGGCCGCGGGCGCGGCCTCCGGTCAGTCCAGCGAGCCGCCGGACATCGCGGCGTTGATCCTGCGGTGGGTGGCCGCCTCGTCGGTGCGGCTCTGGCGCTCCAGGGACCGGGCCAGGGCGAGGTGGGCCCAGCTGTCGCACGGGTCGAGCTCGACGATGCGGCGGAAGGTCCGTTCGGCCTTGGTGAGCTGGGCGGAGTGGAAATACGCGCGGCCGAGGAGCTCCAGAACCGAGCGGCTCTCCGGTTCCTCCTCGGCGAGCGGGGCCAGGACCCGGGCAGCGGCGATCGGGTCGCCCATCTCGAAGTAGAAACGGCCGACGGTGAAGGTCTCGTAGGTGGAACCCTGCATCAGCGCACCTCTCGTAGGGAGTCCGCCGTCGGGCGTCACAACCGTGGCGGGAGGCGCCGTATTCCCAGGTGCCGCCGGGGGAGCGGGGCGCCGGAGCAGACGGGCCGCGCCCGGCGGGCGAGAGCGTGTGCTGGAGCGACCGCTCCGTCCACCGGAACGCGCAGCCGATCGGCCGACCGGCGCCCGCTCAGGCGTCGACCAGCTCGATCCTGCCGGTGTCCACGTCGTACAGTGCCCCGGCGACCGGGAGGTCCTTGGGCAGGAGCGGGTGGTGGCGGACGCGCTCGAGGTCGTGCTTGAGCGCCCCCATCTGGTCGTTGTCGGTGTGGAACTCGAGGCTCCGAGTGTCCACTCCGTACTGCTCCTTGATCAGGTCGTGCACCTCGTCGTCACCGGAGACCGAGGCCATCTTGCACTTGGTGTGCGGAAGCACCAGCACCCGTTCCACCCCCAGCAGGTAGACCGCCAGCACCAGGGTGCGCAGCGTGTCATCGGTGACCCGGGCGCCGGCATTGCGCAGGATCTTGGCGTCGCCGGGCCCCAGTCCCAGCATGTCCAGCGGTTCGATGCGCGAGTCCATACAGGTCACCAGCGCAAGGCCGCGTGCCGCCACCGGCTGCAGCCCGGCAAGGCCGAACTCCCGGGCGTAGGCGTCGTTGGCCCCGATCACGTCGTCGAAGGCATTGCTCATCGCGGACTCCTCCCGTGTCCCGTGGATGCGCGCCCGGCCGTCCCTCGCGGCCGGGCGCCCGGAGCGCCTCACTCGGCGGGGCGCTCCAGAAAACCGGTGTCGTGCTGTCCGCTGCCCACCGTCGCGATCGCGCGCATGATCGGCTCGCCCGAGCCGTCCCGGCGCTGGTCCATGTCGGGCAGGCGGACCGGGCCCCCGTCGGCCCGCGAGGCCCGGGCCGGCGCGCGGCCGATCCAGGCGAACACCAGGGCGTCCTCGCCCTTGAGGAAGCGGTGGCAGCGTACTCCGCCGGTGGCCCGCCCCTTGACGGGGTAGGCCTCGAACGGTGTCACCTTGGCCGATCCGCCCTCGGCGGGCACCAGCGCGCCGTCGCCGGCGGCAGCGGCCACGGTCACCACCACGGTGTCCTCGGGCAGGGCGACCGCGCCGAACCACAGCACGCGCGCCCCCTCGGCGAGCTTGACGCCCGCCACCCCGCCGGCCGCCCGCCCCTGCTCGCGCACGGAGGAGGCGGGGAAGCGCAGCAGCTGCCCGGTGGAGGTGACGAAGGCCAGGTCCTCCTCGCCGGTGGCCAGCTGCACCGCGCCGGCCACCCGGTCGCCGTCCTTGAGGGCGACCACCTCGAAGTCGTCCTTGTTGGCGGGGAAGTCCCGTGCCACGCGCTTGACCACGCCCTGCTCGGTGCCCAGGGCCAGGCCGGGGCCGTCCCCGTCCATACAGGCCAGGGCGACCACCCGCTCGTCCGGCTCCAGGGAGACGAACTCCTGCACCGGCAGGCCCGAGGCCAGCGGCGGCGCCTCGTCCCCGGCGTCGGGGAGTTCGGGCACCTCCACCACCGGCAGCCGGATCGCCCGGCCCAGGTCGGTGACGAGCCCGATGTCGCCGCGCAGCCGGGCGGGAACCGCGCAGGCCACCGCGTCGTGCCGGGCGCGCAGGCCGTCGTAGACCCGCGGCACCGCCGCGCCCTTGCTGCGGCCGAGCATCCCGTCGGCGCCCAGCAGCACGGCGCAGGGGGCGTCGTCCACCTCCAGCGGGACCGAGGAGGTGCGGGCGGCGCCGTCGCTCTCCAGCAGCACCGTGCGGCGGGGCGCGCCGTACTGCTTGGCGACCTCGGCCAGCTCCTTGGAGACCGCCTTGCGCAGCTTGGCGTCGGACTCCAGGATCGCGGTCAGCTCGTCGATCTCCTTCTTGAGCTGCTCGCTCTCCTTCTCCAGCTCCAGCCGGTCGAACTTGGTCAGGCGGCGCAGCGGGGTGTCGAGGATGTAGCGGGCCTGGGTCTCGGACAGGCCGTAGGCGTCCATCAGGCGGGTGCGCGCGTCCGCGGTGTCGTCCGAGGCGCGGATGAGCGCGATGACCTCGTCGATGTTGAGCAGCGCGATGAGCAGGCCGTCGATCAGGTGGAGCCGCTCGCGGCGCTTGGCGCGCCGGTGCTCGCTGCGCCGCCGCACCACCTCGAGGCGGTGGTCGACGAAGACCTGGAGCAGGTCGCGCAGGCCCAGGGTGCGCGGTTCGCCGTCGACCAGCGCCACGTTGTTGATGCCGAACGACTCCTCCATGGGGGTGAGCCGGTACAGCTCGGCCAGCACGCCCTCGGGGTTGAAGCCGTTCTTGAGCTCGATGACCAGTCGCAGGCCCTGGTTGCGGTCGGTCAGGTCCTTCAGGTCGGCGATGCCCTGGAGCTTCTTGGTCTGCACCAGCTCCTTGATGCGGGCCACGACCTTCTCCGGCCCGACGCTGTAGGGCAGCTCGGTGACGACCAGGCCCATGCGCCGGGGGGAGACCTTCTCGATGGAGACGGTGGCCCGGGTGCGGAAGGTGCCGCGGCCCTTGGCGTAGGCGTCGCGGATCCCGTCCAGGCCCACGATGGTGCCGCCGGTGGGCAGGTCCGGCCCGGGGACGAGCTCCATGAGCTCCTCCAGCGGGGCGTCCGGCTTGGCGAGCAGGTGCCGCGCGGCGGCGACGACCTCGCCCAGGTTGTGCGGGGCCATGTTGGTGGCCATGCCCACGGCGATCCCCGAGGCGCCGTTCACCAGGAGGTTGGGGAAGGCGGCGGGCAGGACCTCCGGCTCGTTCTCCTGGCCGTCGTAGTTGGGGCGGAAGTCGACGACGTCCTCGTCGATGGAGGTGACCATCATCTCCGCGGCCCGGTCCATGCGCGCCTCGGTGTAGCGCATGGCGGCCGGGGCGTCGTCGCCGCCGAGCGAGCCGAAGTTGCCGTGCCCGTCGACCAGCGGCACGCGCATGGCGAAGGCCTGGCTCATCCGCACCATCGCGTCGTAGATCGCCGCGTCGCCGTGCGGGTGCAGGCGCCCCATGACCTCGCCCACCACGCGGGCGCACTTGACGTGGCCGCGGTCGGGGCGCAGCCCCATCTCGCTCATCTGGTAGAGGATCCGCCGCTGCACCGGCTTGAGCCCGTCGCGGGCGTCGGGCAGGGCGCGCTGGTAGATCACCGAGTATGCGTATTCGAGGAAGCTGCCGCGCATCTCCTCGGAGACGTCGATGTCGATGATCTTCTCGGCGAGCTCCTCGGGCGGAGACGGAGTGCTTGAACGGGCCATGCCGCCAATTCTGGCCCGACCCGGGGACCTTCGCGAACCGGGGCGCACGGACGGGCCCCTCCGGTGGGGCGCAGATCACCGTTAGGGTTCCGTTAACGCCGTGCTGCGATGGGCGGAGGCGCTCGGAGGAGCGGTCGAGCGGGGCTACGTTGCGTGACGTGGTCCGGGCGCGGCCGGGCGCCGCCCCCGGGTCGGGTGATGCCCGTTCCGTTTGGTGAGATCTCCCACGTGCGATCCGGGAATGCGAGCGGGGGCGCGCGGGGGCCGACGGGGGAATGCGCTGGTGGCGACCCGAAAACACGGAACGTGATCATTTCGCATTACGGAAAAGCGCGGGCGAATGTTACACGCCCTCGTGTGGGAGTCAAGCCGTACGGGGGCGCCGCCGCTAACCTTGTATCCCCCGCACCGCCCCGCCGGGCCCGCCCGTGCCCGGTGCCGCCCGACCCCGCCGCCGACAACGAGGTCCATGCTGCTGCCGCTGATCATCGCCCTGCACGCCGCCGTCGCGGTCGTGCTGCCCCCGCTCGCCCGGGCCGCCGGGGCGCGCGCCTTCCTCGCCGCCAGCGTCCCGCTCGCGCTGGCCGCCGCCTGGGCCCTGGCCCAGGCCCCCGCCGTGCTCGCGGGGGACGCGGCCCAGGCGCGCCTGGCCTGGGTGCCCGCCCTCGGGATCGACCTGGACTTCCGCCTCGACGCCCTGTCCCTGGCCATGGTGCTGCTGGTCAGCGGGGTAGGGGCGGCCATCTTCTGGTACAGCGCCGGCTACTTCCGCGCGGGCGAGCGCGGCCTGGGGCGGCTCGCCGCCGTCATGACGCTGTTCGCCGGCGCCATGCTCGGCGTGGTCACCGCCGACAACCTGTTCGCGCTCTACGTCTTCTGGGAGCTGACCTCGGTCACCTCCTTCCTGCTCGTCGGGCACGACGACCGCAAGGAGGGCGCGCGCCGCGCCGCCCTGCAGGCCCTGATCACCACCGCCGGCCTCGGTCTGCCGATGCTCATCGGGTTCGTCCTGCTGGGGCAGGCCGGCGGCACCTACCGGATCTCGGCCCTGGTGGAGTCGCCGCCGGACGGTCCCCTGGTGCCGCTGGCGCTGGTGCTCGTCCTGGCCGGGGCCTTCGCCAAGTCCGCGCAGGCGCCCCTGCACTACTGGCTGCCCGGGGCGATGGTGGCGCCCACCCCCGTGAGCGCCTACCTGCACGCCGCCGCCATGGTGAAGGGGGGCGTCTACCTGGTGGCCCGCCTGGCCCCCGGGTTCGCCGACACCGACCCCTGGCGCGCGCTCGTGCTGGTGTTCGGCCTGGCCACCATGGTCCTGGGCGGCTGGCGGGCGCTGCGCCAGGACGACCTGAAACTGCTCCTGGCCTACGGGACCGTCAGCCAGCTCGGCTTCCTGATGCTGCTCGGCGGCATGGGCGCGCACACCGCCGCCATCGCCGCCGCCGGTGCGCTGCTGGCCCACGGCCTCTTCAAGTCCTGCCTGTTCCTGACGGTCGGCGTGATCGACCACCAGACGGGCACCCGCAGCATCGGCGCCCTGACCGGGCTCCGCCGCCGCATGCCCGTGCTGGCCGTCGCGGCCGGGGCGGCCGCCGCCTCCATGGCGGGCCTGCCCCCGCTGCTGGGCTTCGTGGCCAAGGAGGCCGCGCTGGAGGCGTTCCTGCCCGGCCACACCGCCGAGCTGCCGCCGGCCGCGGCCGCGGCCATGCTCGCCGGGATCGTCCTGGCCTCGGTGCTGACCTTCGGCTACAGCGCGCGCTTCTGGTGGGGGGCGTTCGCGGTCAAGCCCGGCGTGGCCGAGCCGCACTTCCACCGCCCCACGGCGGCCTTCCTCGCCGCCCCGGTCGGCCTCGGAGCGCTCAGCCTCGTCTTCGGGCTGCTCCCCGGGGCCCTCGACCCGATCGCGCAGGCCTACGCCGCGGCCTACCCCGACCACGGCGCCCCGTACCACCTGGCGCTCTGGCACGGAATCGGCCCGCCCCTGCTGCTGACCGGGCTGGTGATCGCCGCCGGATACGCGCTGTTCCACTGGCGCGCGGCGGTGGAGGGCGCCCAGGCGCGGCTGCCGCGCGGCCCCAACGCCGAGATCGGCTACCACCTGTTCGTGCACGGGGTGTACGCCGTCGCGCTCAGCATCACCCGGCGCCTTCAGACCGGTTCGCTGCCCGCCTACCTCGGCATCATCCTGGCGACCCTGCTGGCCCTGCCCGGTGCGCGCCTGGCCTGGGCGCTGGGGACCGGTGAGGCCGCGCTCCCGGCCGGCGAGAACCTGCGGTTGTGGGACAGCCCCCTGGAGCCGCTCCTGGCCCTGGTCATGGCGGTCACCGCGATCGCCGCGCTGCGCGAGCACCGCCGGTTCGCCGCGCTGATCCTGCTCAGCGCCACCGGGTTCGCCATCGCCGGGCTGTTCGTCCTGCACGGCGCCCCGGACCTGGCCCTGACGCTGGTGCTGGTGGAGACGCTGACCACGGTCATCCTGGTCTTCGTGCTGCGGCGGCTGCCCGCGACGTTCTCGGTGCGCCCGCCCGGCTGGCCCAAGCGCCTGATGGTGCTGCTCTCCGGCGCCGCCGGGACGTTCGTGGCGCTGGCCCTGTGGCTGGCCACCTCGGCCCGCACCGCGTCCCCGGTCGGGGCCGACTACGCCGGGCGGGCCGACGAGGCCGGCGGCCACAACCTGGTCAACACGATCCTGGCCGACTTCCGGGCGCTGGACACCTTCGGCGAGGTGGTGGTGCTGGCCACCGCCGCCGTCGCGGTGGCGTCCCTGGTGCTGCTCAACCGGCGCGACCGGGTCGTCGACGAGCCCGCGGCCGAGGCCCCCGAGGCGGTGCCCGGGGTGCCCGGCCCGGATGCCGAGGAGGGGAGCGCCCGATGAGCGAGGTGTCCACCGGGGCGGGGACGCCCCCCGAGGGCTGGGAGGCGCCCCGCGAGCGCTGGCTCAGCACCGTCGTCAGCCCGGCCTTCGGACCCCGGTCGGTGCTGCTGGAGGTGGCCGTCCGGCTGCTGGTCCCCTCGGTGCTGGTCTTCTCGGTGTTCCTGCTGGTCTCCGGGCACGACCGGCCCGGCGGCGGGTTCGCCGGCGGGCTGGTGGCCAGCATGGCGTTCGTGCTGCGCTACATCGCCGGGGGCCGCCACGAGCTGGCCGCCGGCATGCCGCTCAAGCCCAACACCCTGCTGGCGCTGGGCCTGCTGCTGTCCGGGGTGACCGCGGGGCTTCCGCTGTTCGGCGGCGGAGAGCTGCTGGAGGTCTTCAAGGCCAAGGCCGACCTGCCGGTGTTCGGCGAGGTCACGTTCGCCAGCTACCTCGTGTTCGAATCCGGGGTGTTCCTCATCGTGGTCGGACTCGTGCTGTCGGTCGTGGCCGCGCTGGGAGCGCGCATGGAGGCCGAGGAGGAGGAAGCGCGCGCGGGGCGGCGGCGCCGGCGCGCACGCAACAAGGGAGGTGCGCAGTGACGCCGGCGCCGAGTCTCGTCCTGATCCTGGCCGTGGGCGTCCTCTACTCCTGCGGCTTCTACCTGCTGCTCCAGCGCTCCCTGATGCGCGTCGTCTTCGGGATCCTGCTGCTGGGCCACGCGGCCAACCTGTCGCTCATGCTCACCGACCGGGCCATCACCCTGCCCCCGCTGCTCCCGGGCGAGGCCTCGCAGATGAGCGACCCCCTGCCCCAGGCGATGGCGCTGACCGCCATCGTCATCACCTTCGGCGTGACCACGTTCCTGCTCGCGCTGGCCTACCGGGTGTGGCTGGGCGACGGCGACGACGAGGTCCCCGACGACCTTGAGGACCGCCGCATCAGCCGTCTTGAGGAACCGGAGGAGTCGGCATGACCACACTCCTCGCCGTCCCCTTCCTCGTCCCCGTCCTGGGCGCCGCGGCGGCGCTGCTGCTGCGCTCCTACCGCCGCGGCCAGCAGGCCGTTTCGGTCGTGACGCTGCTCCTGGTGGTGCTGGCCGCCGCCGAGCTGGTGCGGAGCACCGCCGACGGGACGGTGCTCACCTCCCAGGCGGGCGGGTGGGAGGCCCCCATCGGCATCACCGTCGTCGCCGACCCGCTGACCGCGCTGCTGCTGCTGGTCTCCTCGGTCGTCCTGCTGGTCGTGCTCCTGTACGCGATCGGCCAGGACACCGCGGGCCTGAGCCGGGCCACACCGGCGGTCTTCCACCCCATCTACCTGGTTCTGACCGCCGGGGTGTGCCTGAGCTTCCTGGCCGGGGACCTGTTCAACCTCTTCGTCGGCTTCGAGATCATGCTGACCGCCAGCTACGCGCTGATCACCCAGGCGCCCACGCGCGCGCGGGTGCGGGCCAGCATGATCTACACCGTGGTCAGCCTGACCTCCTCGATCCTGTTCCTGACCGGGATCGCGCTGGTCTACGGCGCCACCGGCACGGTGAACATGGCCGACATCGCGCTGCGCCTCGACACCGCGCCGGAGCCGCTGCGCATGGTGCTGGCGCTGATGTTCCTGGTGGTGTTCGGGATCAAGGCGGCCATCGTGCCGATGCACTTCTGGCTGCCCGACAGCTACCCGGTCGCCCTGACCCGCATCTCGGCGATCTTCGCCGCGCTGCTGACCAAGGTGGCCGTCTACGCCGTCATCCGCACCCAGACGCTGCTCTTCGCCCGGGACGACACCTCGGCGGTGATCATGTGGCTGGCGATCGCCACCATGGTCGTGGGCATCCTCGGCGCCCTGGTGCAGGACGACGTCAACCGGATCATGTCCTTCGCGCTGGTCAGCCACATCGGCTTCATGCTCTTCGGGCTGGCGCTGGGCAGCGCGGCCGGGCTGGCCGGGGTCATCGTCTACCTGGTCCACCACATCGTCGTGCAGGCCAGCCTGTTCCTGGTCAACGGGCTCATCCGGCAGTACGTGGGGCACACCTCGCTGCGCGCGCTGCGCGGGCTGACCGCGATCTCGCCCATGCTGGCGCTGCTGTTCTTCCTTCCGGCGATGAGCCTGGCGGGGCTGCCGCCGATGTCGGGCTTCGTGGCCAAGGTGGCGCTCTTCCAGGCCGGGGCCGAGGCCGGGGGGTGGCTCGCCTGGACGGGGGTCGCCGCCGGCGTGGCCACCAGCCTGCTCACCCTCATGGCGATCTTCCGGGTGTGGGTGCGCGCCTTCTGGGGCGTCCCGCTGCCCGACGTGGTCGAGGCCGGGGAGCGGCTCCGGGGCCGCCGCTCCGGGGGCGCCCTGCTGATGGCGGGGGCCACCGGCGCGATGGTGGCCCTCGGGCTGGTCCTGGCCGCGCTGTCCGGGCCGCTCACCGACCTGGCCTTCACCGCCGCGCGCGACCTGCTCGGCGGCGGGGCCTACCTGCAGGCCGTCCTGGGAGGTGCGTCGTGAACGCCGTGAACGGTGCCGGGGTGCGCCTGCTGGGGCGCCTGCCGATGGTGCTGTGGCTGACCGTCATGTGGGCGGTGCTGTGGGGCGACGCGAGCCCCGGCACCCTCATCGCCGGGTTCGCCGTGGGGGCGGGCTGCTACGCCGCCGCCCGGCTCCCGCACCTGCCGGTGCGGCTGCGGTTCCGCCCCCTGTGGGCGGCCCGGCTGGCCGTGCGCATCCTCTGGGACCTGCTGGCCTCCAGCGTCCAGATGGCCTACTTCACCTTCGACCGCCCGCACCGGGTGCGCGGCGCGATCGTCGCGGTGCCCCTGCGCACCGACTCCGACCTGCTCATGGCCATGGTCAGCGGAGGCCTGTCGCTGGTCACCGGCAGCCAGACCATCGAACTCGACCGGGAGGGCGGCGTGATCTACGTGCACGGCATCCCCATCCGCGGAGAGGGCGACGTGCCGAGGCTGCGCCGCGACGTGCGGCGCATCGAGGAGCTCTTCGTGCGCGCCTTCGGCTCGACGGCGGACATCGCCGACTTCGAGGCCACCGAGCACGCGATGCACGCGGCCCGCGCCGCGGGGAGGGAGGAGCGGTGAACGCCTTGGACTACTCCTTCGCGGCGACGGCGGTGATGCTCGGGGCCTCGGTCCTGCTGGCCGTCTACCGGCTGGTGCGCGGCCCGTCGGTGCTGGACCGGGTCGTGGGGCTGAGCACCGTGTCGGTGCTGCTGGTGAGCTTCATCGCGCTGCAGGTCGCGGTGCGCGGGGACTCCTCCTACGTGGGGGTGATGGTGACCATCGCCCTGCTGGGGTTCGTGGCCACCCTGACCGCCGCGCGCTTCGCCGAGAGGAGGGCCCATGACCGCGACTGACTGGGCCACCGCGGTCCTGCTGCCCCTCGGGGCGCTGTTCGCGCTGACCGGCACGATCGGCATGGTGCGCTTCCCGACCCTGCTCGGGCGCATGCACGCCTCCACCAAGCCCGACACCGTGGCGCTGCTGCTGATCCTGGCCGGGGCCGCCTTCCGGCTGCCTGACCTGCGCACCGCGCTCCCGCTGGCGCTGGTGGCGGTGTTCCAGTTCATGACGATGCCGGTGCTGGCCCAGACCCTGGGGCGGGTGTCCTACACCCGCGGCATGGTGGTCGCCGAGCACCTGGTCACCGACGAGCTGGAGGACGCGCTGGAGAAGCGCCGGGCCGAGTCGGGGCGGACCGGGACCGGGCCCGGCGAGCGGGACTGACAGGCGGGGCCGGCGG
>NZ_ANAS01000024.1:0-108445 GCF_000341205.1 Nocardiopsis baichengensis YIM 90130
AGCCCCAGTGAAGACGCCCCGGGCCCCTCCCGGGCTCTGGTACCAAGGAGGACATGGTGCCCTCCGACGCCTCACCGGCCCCCGACGCCCCGCACGACGGCCCCGCCCTGCGCGAGGCCGCCGAATCCCACCTGCGCGCGCTGGCCGGGGAGCACGCGCGGCTGCGCGAGGACCAGTGGACGGCGATCGCCGCCCTGGTCGCCGGGGGCCGCCGCGCCCTGGTGGTGCAGCGCACCGGCTGGGGCAAGTCCGCGGTCTACTTCGTGGCCACCGCCCTGCGCCGCGCCCAGGGGGCCGGGCCCACGGTGATCATCTCCCCGCTGCTGGCCCTGATGCGCAACCAGATCGCGGCCGCCGAGCGGGCGGGGATCCGCGCCCGCACCGTCAACAGCTCCAACACCGCCGAGTGGGACGAGGCCTACGCCGCCATCGAGGCCGGCGAGGTCGACGTGATCCTGGTCAGCCCCGAGCGGCTGAACAGCCCCGACTTCCGCGACCGGGCGCTGCCCCGGCTGGCCGCCGGCGCCGGGCTCGTGGTGGTCGACGAGGCGCACTGCGTCTCGGACTGGGGGCACGACTTCCGCCCCGACTACCGGCGCATCCGCACCCTGCTGCGCGAGCTGCCCGCCGGGATCCCGGTGCTGGCCACCACCGCCACCGCCAACGAGCGCGTCACCCGGGACGTGGCCGAGCAGCTCGGCGCGGGCGACGGCGAGGAGCCGCTGGTGCTGCGCGGCCCGCTGGACCGGGAGAGCCTGCGCCTGGCCGTGGTGGAGCTGCCCGACGGCGCCTCCCGCTGGAGCTGGCTGGCGCAGTACCTGCCGGAGCTGCCCGGGTCGGGCATCATCTACACGCTCACCGTCGCCGCCGCCGAGGAGACCGCCGCCTTCCTGGCCGAGAGCGGCTACGAGGTGCGCTCCTACACCGGGCGCACCGAGCCCGAGGAGCGCCGCCGCGCCGAGGAGGAGCTGCTCGGCAACAAGGTCAAGGCACTGGTGGCCACCAGCGCGCTGGGCATGGGCTTCGACAAGCCCGACCTGGGGTTCGTGGTGCACCTGGGCGCCCCGCAGTCGCCCATCGCCTACTACCAGCAGGTGGGGCGCGCCGGGCGCGGTGTGGAGTCGGCCGAGGCGATCCTGATGCCCGGCCGGGAGGACCGGGAGATCTGGGCCTACTTCGCCGGGCTGTCCTTCCCGCCGGAGGAGACCGTGCGCCGGGCGCTGTCGGCCCTGCACGAGGCCGGCGGGCCGGTCTCGCTGCCCCGCCTGGAGACCGAGGTGGACCTGGGCCGGTCCCGGCTGGAGCAGATGCTCAAGGTGCTGGACGTGGACGGGGCGGTGCGCCGGGTGCGCGGCGGCTGGGAGGCCACCGGCCAGGAGTGGACCTACGACGCCGAGCGGTACCGGGCGGTCGCGGCCGCGCGCGAGCGCGAGCAGCAGGCCATGCTCGACTACATCGCCCACCCCGGCTGCCGGATGGAGTTCCTGCGCCGCCAGCTCGACGACCCGGAGGCGGCGCCCTGCGGGCGCTGCGACGGGTGCACCGGGCGCCACTGGCCCGCCGAGGTGGACGCCGGGCGCCGCCGGGCGGCCGCCGCCCACCTGGAGCGCCCGGGGATCCCGGTGGCGCCGCGCCGCCAGTGGCCGGCCGGGATGGCGGCGCTGGGCGTGCAGGCCTCGGGCAAGATCCCCGAAGGGCTGCGGGCCGACGAGGGGCGGGCGCTGGCGCGCCTGACCGACATCGGGTGGGGGACGGCGCTGCGCCGCCTGCTCGCCGACGACGCCCCGGACGCGCCCGTGGACGAGAAGGCGTTCACGGCTGTGGTGGAGGTGCTGGCGGCCTGGCCGTGGGAGCGGCGCCCGGTCGGGGTGGCGGCGATGCCCTCGCGCACCCGCCCGGCGATGGTCGCCGACCTGGCGTCCCGGCTGTCCCGGGTCGGGCGGCTGGCCCCGGTGGGGACGCTGTCCTACACGGACCCGGAGGGGCCCGGGCCGCGCCGGCACAACAGCGCCCAGCGGCTGGCGTCGGTGTGGAAGGCCCTGGAGGTCCCGGACGAGGTGCGGGGCGCGCTGTCGTCGCTGGACGGCCCGGTGCTCCTGGTGGACGACTACACCGACACGGGCTGGACCTTCGCCGTCGCCGCCCGCCTGCTGAGGGAGGCGGGGGCCCAGGAGGTCCTTCCGCTGGCCCTGGCGTCGACGTCCTAGGAGCGGTGGCCGGCGGGGGCGGGAGCGCGCTCCGCCGGTGCGCGGCCGCCGATCCCTGCGTGGGCGCTGGTCGCACCAGGGGCGGCCCCCTCCGGGTGCGCCCCGTGACCGTCCGGACGGGGCATGGTCCGACCTCGGTGTGCGCACGGGCTCGGCCGTCCGCATGCACGCGAACGCCGGAATCCTGAGCGGCTGGCTCAGCGGCCGCCGGCCTCCACCGTCCAGGAGCCGCGTCGGCGCACGTCGGGGATCGAGGGGCGTTCCTCGGAGCCGGTCCTACCGCGCGGTGCCCCGGCACGGCCCTTGCCGCGTTCCCATCGGTCCACGGTGCACCCGGGCCGGCTGCTCCCGCCTCCGGGGACCTGCTGACGAACGCACCCGGACGCCGTTCGCCACGGACCCGATCCAAGCACCCCGAGGGGCGCGGACGGCCGCGCCCTGAGCTTGACCTCAACCCGACTTGAGGCTGTTGGGTCGTTCCCGGGGGCCGGAGGGCCCCTGGGGTCGGCGGCCGTCAGGACGGAACGGCGCGACGCCGGCCCCGACCACCGGTGCAGTCATGGAAGGGAGGCCGTCATGGCCGAGGGGATGCTGGTGGCGGGAGAGGTCGCGGCGGAGGAACGGCAGGCGGCGACGGCCGTGGTGAAGGATCTTGAGGAGGCCTTCAACGCCCATGACGCCGCGGCCCTGAGCGCGTGCTTCGCCGCGGAGGCGTCCTGGACCAACGCTGCGGGGATGCGCCTGGACGGGCGCGAGGCCATCGCCGGGTTCGGGGCGCGCGCCTTCCAGGGGCCGCTGCGGGACGCCTACGCGCGCTACGAGGTCGTCAAGCTCCTTGCGATCGTGCCGGGCGCGGTCGGGGTGAACGTCCGGCAGGTCCCCACGGACGAGGCCGACCGGACGGTCGACGGCCACCACGGTGTGGCGACCTACGTGGTCGCGCGCGAACAGGGTGCCTGGAGGATCGTCGTCGGACAGAACAACGCCGTCGCGGCGCTGCCCGGCGGCTGACCCGCGGGCCGCCGGCCGCCCGCCGCTCTGCTAGACGTCGCCCAGGTCGGGGCGGGCGCCGGGCATGTGGAGTGCGCGGGCGGCCAGGTGCTGGCCCCGGGCCAGGGCGTCCTTGGGGTGCTTCCCGGACAGCCACAGCGGCAGGAACCCGGCGATGAACGCGTCGCCCGCCCCGATCGAGCCGGGCGAGGGGTCCACCGGCTCGGCCGGCACCTGGACGATGTCGTCGCGCCCCTTGGCGGCCCACAGGGCGCCCTCGTCGCCGAGCTTGATCACCACCGCCGGGAACCACGCGGTCAGCACCTTGGCCGCCGCCTCCGGGTCGTCCCGGCCGGTCAGCACCCCGGCCTGGTCGGTGTTGGCGAACAGAAGGCGGGCGCCGTTGGTCCAGTCCAGGAAGTTCTCCGCCCCCGCGCGCTTGAGCGGGGCGTGCGAGCCGCCGTCGACCGAGATCGACATGCCGGCCTCGCGGGCCGCGCGCAGCGCCATCCGCGCCGCGCGCCGCGAGTCCTCGTTGATCAGGGTGTACCCGGACACGTGCAGGTGCCCGTCGGGGGCGAACACGTCGCGCGGCAGGTCCTCGGGCTGCAGGCGGGCGTTGGCGCCGGGGTCGCTGAGCATGGTCCGGTCGCCGCGGTGGGTGATCATCACGACACAGGTGCCGGTGGCCCGCTCGGGGTCCATGACCAGGCGCGAGTCCACCCCGTAGCCCATCAGCTCCATCTCGCGGGTGCGGCCGGTGATGTCGGAGCCGCGGCGCCCCACGAACGTGGCCTCGGCGCCCTCCAGCGCCAGCCAGGCCGCGACGTTGGCGCCCGAGCCGCCGCCGTAGGTCAGCACGGAGGCGGGGGTGTCGCTGCCGCGCGCGAGCGGATAGAACGCCCGCGCAACGGAATCGGTCATGAGGTCACCGATCACGACGACTCGTGCCATTGGGTCCACCACCACCTTGCGTCCCCGCCGGGCGAGCGGGGGAGAACTCAACCGTGCGCGCGGGCTCTGAGCATTATGCACAGAGACGTTAACAGGTTCTCCGGTGCGGCGAGGTAACGAAGCGGCAGCGCCGTGCGGCGCTCCGAAACGTGTGCGGCGTTCCCCACACCGGGGCCGATCTCCTTTAGGCTCAAAACCGTGCAGCCATACCCGAACCACTGGGAAGCCGACGTAGTTCTCACCGACGGCGGGACGGCCCACATCCGCCCGATCACGCCGGAGGACGCCGACCTGTTGCGCGCGTTCCACGCGCGCCTGTCGCCCGAGACGATCTACTACCGCTTCTTCGCGCCCTACCCCCGACTGTCCGACCGCGACGTCAAGCGCTTCACCCACGTGGACTACGACGAACGGGTGGGCCTGATCGCGACCATCTCCGGGGTGATGGTCGCCGTCGTGCGCTACGACAAGATCGGCGAGGACGAGGCCGAGGTGGCCTTCCTCGTCGAGGACGCCCACCAGGGGCGCGGCCTGGCCTCGGTGCTGCTGGAGCACATCGGCGCGGCCGCGCGCGAGCGCGGGGTGCGCCGCTTCATCGCCGACGTTCTGCCGGAGAACCGGCGCATGATCAACGTCTTCCGGGAGGCGGGCTACACCGCCCAGCAGACCTTCGACGAGGGCGTCATCCGCCTCACCCTGGACCTGGAGCCCACCGACCACTCCGAGGAGGTCATGCGGGCCCGCGAGCAGCGCGCCGAGTCGCGCTCCATCGCCCGGCTCCTCTTCCCCGAGTCGGTCGCGGTCATCGGCGCCAGCCGGACCGCGCACACCGTCGGCCAGACGGCGCTGCGCAACCTCCTGGCCGGGGACTTCCAGGGGCCGGTCTACCCGGTGCACCCCGAAGCGCGCGCCGTCGCCGGCGTGCGCGCCTACCCGAGCGTCCTCGACATCCCCGACCCGGTCGACCTGGCCGTGGTGGCGGTGCGCGCGGACATGGTGGCCGACGTGGTCCGCGAGTGCGCCCGCAAGGGCGTGCACGGGCTGGTGGTGGTCACCTCGGGGTTCGGCGAGGTCGGCCCCGAGGGCAAGGAGCGCCAGGACGACCTGGTCACCACCGCGCGCGCGGAGGGCATGCGGGTGGTGGGCCCCAACGGCCTGGGCGTGGCCAACACCGACCCGGCCGTGTCGCTCAACGCGACGCTGTCGCCGTACGTGCCGCCGCGCGGGCCCATCGGCTTCTTCTCCCAGTCCGGCGCGCTGGGCCGGGCCATCCTCCAGCGGGTGTCCGAGCGCGGCATCGGGCTGTCGACGTTCGTCTCGGCGGGCAACCGGGCCGACGTGTCCGGCAACGACCTCATCCAGTACTGGCAGGAGGACCCGGCGACCGAGGTCGTGCTGCAGTACCTGGAGTCGCTGGGCAACCCGCGCAAGTTCACCCGCCTGGCGCGCCGGCTCGCCCAGCACAAGCCGGTCGTGGCGGTGCGCAGCGGCGGCTCCTCCGGGGTGCCCACCGGGCACGCCGCGGGGGCGCTCTCCCTGCCCGACTACGCGGTGACCTCCCTGTTCGAGCAGGCCGGGGTGATCCGCGTGGACGACATCACCCAGATGTTCGACGTCGCCCAGCTGCTGGCCTACCAGCCGCTGCCGGTCGGCCCGCGGGTGGCCATCCTCGGCAACTCCGACTCGCTGGGGCTGCTCGTCAAGGACGCCTGCGTGCGCGAGGGGCTCAAGCCGCACGAACCGGTCGACCTGGGACCCAAGGCGACCGCCGAGGACTTCGACCAGGCCCTGTCCCAGGCCCTGGCCGACGAGGCGGTGCACGCGGTCGTCGTGGTGTTCATCCCGGCGCTGACCCCCATCTCCGACGATGTGGCGGCGGTGATGCGGTCCAAGGCGGCCACCTCCGACAAGCCCATCCTCACCACCTACCTGGGCCACCAGGGACTTCCTGAGGAGCTGCGGCACGTCAACGACCAGGGCGAGACCGCCCGCGGGTCGGTGCCCTCCTACCTCGCCCCGGAGGACGCGGTGCGGGCGCTGGCGCACGCCACCCGGTACGCGCTCTGGCGCGAGCGGGACCCCGGGCGCCATCCCGAGCTGGCCGACGTGGACGGCGCACGGGCGCGCGCGGTCATCGACCGGGCGCTGGAGGAGCGCGCGGAGCGCACGGACGGGGGCGGGGCGCACCGGCCGGTGTGGTTCACCAGCGAGCCGGTGCACGGCGAGGAGTCGGCGATGCCGGCTCAGACCGCCCGGGAGCTGCTGGGGTGCTACGGCATCGACGTCTGGACCGACGTCCCGGTCTTCGACGCCGAGGGCGCGGTGGCGGCGGCCGAGCGGCTGGGGTACCCGGTCGTGGTCAAGGCCAACGCCCCGGACCTGCGGTTGCGCGCGGGCGGCACCGGCATCCGCGCCGACCTGCGCGGCCCGGACGACGTGCGGGGCGCCTTCACCGCGCTGCACGGGCGCCTCGGCGACGAGGCGATGCTGGTCGTGCAGCGGATGGTGGTGCCCGGCGTGCCCACGGTGGTCCGGGCGGGGGACAACCCCTCGTTCGGCGCGGTGGTGGGGTTCGGCCTGGCCGACGTCACCGCCGAGCTGCTGGACGACCGCGCGTTCCGGCTCGCGCCGCTGACCCACGCCGACGCCAGCGACCTGGTGCACGCGGTGCGCGCGGCCCCGCTGCTGTTCGGGCTGCCGGCGGGGGCGACCTCGCTCGCCGAGCAGCCGAACGTGGAGGCGCTGGAGGAGCTGCTGGTGCGGGTGTCGCGCCTGGCCGACGCCTTTCCGGAGATCGGTCACATGGACCTGGACCCGGTCACGGTCAACGCGGAGGGGGCGCACGTCCTCGGGGCCCGCGTGTGGCTGCGGGAGGCCCCCGACATCCGCCCCGACTCGGGGCCCAGGCGCCTGCGCGGCGTGGCGTTCTAGACGTCCTCGGCCGGGCCGGGCGCCTGCCCCGGTGCGCTCCTGCCGCGCACGTTCCGCGCCACCGCCCCGCCACCGCCCTGCCGCCGCCGTTCGGTGCGGACGGGCGCTCGGTGTGCCCCGCAGGCGGGGCCGTGCAGCGGCGCGCGGCAGCGCGGGTGCCCGGCGGCAGGTCCGCCGCCGGCAGGTCCTCCGGCGGCCGTGCGCTCATGCACGTGCCCCTCGTCGTCGGCGGGCGCCGGTGCGCGGACGGCGGCGCCCGCGAGGGCGGCGCGAACCGCGCCCACCCCGAGCCCGGGACCGGCGCACGCCCCGACCGGTCGGAAGCCCCGGCCAGAGGGCGGGCGTCCCCGACCGCTCCGCCGCCTTCCGGGCCGGAGCGGGGCGGGCGGGTCCGGTCTCCGCCTATCCGGGGCCGGCGGCTCTTCGGGAGCCTGCCCCCTCAGGCCGGTTCGGGCTGCGGTTCGGGGTCGGGCGGCATGGGCCCTGGGCCCGGGCGAGGTCCCGGCCCGGGGCCGGGTTCGGGGTCGGGCACCGGCGGCTCCGGCGGCACCGGGTCGGGGCCCGGCGGGGTCGGCCCCGGGCCGGGCGGCGGCGGTTTCGGCATCGGCGGGACCGTTCCGCGGGGCGCCCTGGCACGGGGCGGCGGGATTCGGGTGCGCGCAATCGCCTTCATGCCCCGCCCCGTACCCGCCCCGCTCGAGCGTTACCCATGGCGGGCCCGGCGGGTCCGACGGGCGCGACCGCGCAGACCAGGGTGCGATCTGTCGCCGGGAGAGGGCAGGATGGAGGTATGAGGAAAACGCGTGCCGTGTCCACCGACTGGCGCTCGGAGATCGAGCGCAGCGGGTACTACCCCGGCCTGGTGACCGACGCCGTCGCCGCCGCTCTCGGAAGCGAGAGCGCCGACGCCTTCGTCGTCCACCACGAGGCCACCTTCGACCCCGCGATGGAGATGCGGCGGCACATCACCGTTCTGCTGCTCACCCCGACGCGGCTGGTCGTCTGCCACACCGACGAGCATCCGGCGACGGAGGGCGCCGACCGGCCCCAGGCCTCCACCACCACCGACGCGATCCGCATCGGCAACATCCAGTCCGTCGCCCTGACCCGGGTGGTGGCCGACCCCGCCAACCACGTCTCCGGGACGCTCCCCGCCGAGCTGGTCCTCAACATCAGCCTGAGCGTGAACTGGGGCGCCGTCGCCCACGTGGACCTGGAGCCGGCCGCCTGCGCCGACGAGACCTGTGAGGCCGACCACGGCTACACCGGCGCCATCACCGCCGAACCCCTGACCCTGAGGGTCAGCCAGGCCGCCGACGGCCCGGAGGCGGTGGCGAACATGCTCAACTTCGCCTCGGTCCTCGCCGAGGCGGCCTCCCGCTGAACCGGCCCGGCGCGTAGAGCCAGGAGGAAGCCCGTGACCACCCCCTTCGATGTCCCCGGGTACGGAAGCACGTCCCTGGCCGACCTCGCCCCCTCCGTCCTGGCGTCGCTGGGGGTGCAGGGCGAGCCGTCGGTGCTCGGGCTCCCTCCGGCGCGCCGCGCCTGCGTGCTGCTCGTGGACGGCCTGGGATGGGAAGCGCTGCTCGCCCACCGCGAGCGCGCCCCCTTCCTGTCGTCGCTGATCGGGGAGGCGGGGCCGATCACGGCGGGCTTTCCCACCACCACCGCGACCAGCCTGACCACCTTCGGCACGGGGCTGGCGCCGGGCCACCACGGGGTGGTCGGCCTCAAGGTCGCCATGCCGGGCGGGGACACCGTCTTCAATCAGCTGCGCTGGGACGCCGACGTCGACCCGGAGGCGTGGCAGCCCCGCGCCACCGTGTACCAGCGCGCCGAGCGCGCGGGGGTGGCCACCGGGTACGTCGCGGCGGGCGCCTACGAGGGCAGCGGCCTCAGCCGCGCCTCGGCCCGCGGCAGCCGGTACCTGCCGGCCAACGACATCACCGAGCTGGCGGTGCGCGCGGCCGCGGCGATGTCCACCGGGGAGCGGTCGCTGGTCTTCGTCTACCACGCGGACCTGGACGCCTACGGGCACATGTTCGGCATGGACTCCGACTACTGGCGGCTGCACCTGGGGCACGTGGACCGGCTGGCCGAGCAGATCGCCGACGCGCTGCCGCCGGACGCGGCGCTGTACGTGACGGCCGACCACGGCATGGTCGACACCGGTGCGGCGGGCCGCATCGACGTGGAGGCCGACCCGGACCTGACGCGGGGGGTGCGCGTGCTCGCGGGCGAGGCGCGGGTGCGGCAGGTGTACACCCGGCCCGGGGCCACCGCGGACGTGCGGGAGGCCTGGGCGGAGCGCCTGGAGGGGCGCGCCCGGGTGGTGACCCGCGAGGAGGCGGTCGAGGCGGGCCTGTTCGGGCAGGTGGACGACGGGGTCTGGGAGCGCATCGGGGACGTGCTGGCCGTCGCGACCGGTGCGTGCGCGCTGGTGGCACCGCGCGCGGAACCGGTCGAGAGCGCGCTCGTGGGCCAGCACGGGGCCCTGACGCCGGAAGAGCTGCGGGTGCCGCTGCTGAGCTACACCACCATCGATTAGCCGGGGCCGCCGGGTCCACCGGGACCGGCGGGCCACCGGGAGCAGCGCATCGCTGGGAGCAGCGGACCACCAGGACCGTCGGGCCCCTCGGGACCCCCGGGAAGGAGCGGCCGGGCGGAGGGCGTCGGCTGCGGCTTTCGGGCGACGGATGCGCCTGTCGGCCCTCGGGATCCGGGCGAGGGCGCGGCCTGATGGGCGGGGCTGCGTGCGCTCGGGCGGGCGGAGTGGCACGTGGTGGGGCTGCGCTTTTGGTGTGGGGTTGAGGGTGGTGGTGGGCCGACGGGTGGTGGGGCTGCGCCTTTGGCGTCGGTTGAGGGTGGTGGTGGGCCGACGGGTGGTGGGGCTGCGCCTTTGGCGTCGGTTGAGGGTGGTGGTGGGCCGACGGGTGGTGGGGCTGCGCCTTTGGCGTCGGTTGAGGGTGGTGGTGGGCCGACGGGTGGGCTAGATTGCGCCCCGTGGTGGATATCGGCGATGCGGCGCCCGGGTTCTCGTTGCCGGACCAGGACGGGCGCGTGCGCGATCTGGAGGGGCTGCTGGCGGAGGGGCCCCTCGTACTGTTCTTCTATCCGGCGGCGATGACGCCCGGGTGCACGGCGGAGAGCTGCCACTTCCGGGACCTGGCGGCGGAGTTCGCCGAGCTGGGGGCCGGGTGTGCGGGCGTCAGCGCGGACGCGGTCGAGCGCCAGCACGCGTTCGCGGACATGCACGGCCTCGGCTTCCCCCTGCTCTCCGACGAGGACGGGCGGGTGGCGCGCGCCTACGGGGTGCGGCGCACCGCTCCCGGGCTGTCGGCGCTGGCGCCGACCCGCCGGTGCACCTTCGTGATCGGGACCGACGGCCGGGTGCTGCACGTGGTCAGGAGCGAGATCCGGATGAACGCCCACGCCGACGGGGCGCTGGCCGCGCTGCGGTCGGCGGACGGCGGGGGCCCGGCGGGCCGATGAGCCGAACGGAAGGAGACCCCATGGCGGAGGCCGAGGGCGGGCGGCCGCCTGTACGGCGCACCACCGACCGGGGGATCGCGACGATCACCCTGGACTCCGAGCGCAACCGCAACGCCCTCTCCGCGCCGCTGCGCACCGGCCTTCTGGCCGAGGTGCGGGCGGCCATGGACGACGACGCCGTGCGCGCGGTCGTGCTGACCGGGGCGGGGACGGTGTTCTGCGCGGGCGCGGACCTGAAGGAGGTCGCCGAGCGGCTGGCCGGCCGGGAGCCCGCACCGGAGGCGCCGGGGATGGGCGAGATCTTCGCGGCGATCATGGACGCCCCCAAACCGGTGGTCGCCCGCCTGAACGGCACGGCCCGGGCCGGAGGGCTGGGGCTGGTGGCCGCGGCGGACGTGGCGATCGCGCCGGATGACACCGAGTTCTCCTTCACCGAGGTGCGCATCGGCGTGGTGCCGGCGGTGATCTCGGTCCCGGTCCGTGCGCGGCTGCAGGACCGGGCGCTGAGCCGGTACCTGCTCACCGGCGAGGTGTTCGGCGCACGGGACGCGGTGGCGGCGGGGCTGCTCACCGAGGCCGTCCCGCGCGCCGAGCTGGACGCGGCGGTCCAGCGGGTCGCCGACGGGCTGCGCGCCGCCGCCCCCGGGGCGCTGGCGGGGGCCAAGGCGCTGCTGTCGGAGCACGGCGCGAAGGAGCGGGCGGCGGAGTTCGCCCGCATGACCGAACTGTCGGAGCACTATTTCGCAGGGGAGGAAGCGGCCGAGGGACGCAGCGCCTTCTTCGAGAAGCGGCGGCCCCGGTGGGTGTTGTAATGGGAGACGTGAGCTACTCGGGAGATACCAGGGTCGGCGGACCGGCCGACGTACGCGACCTGCCAGAACTGACCATCAGCAAGCTCGCCGTGGGGCGGATGGACAACAACGCCTACCTGCTGCGCTGCAAGCGGACCGGGGAGGCGGTGCTCATCGACGCCGCCGACGAGGCGGACCGGATCGTGGACCTGATCGGAGACGGCGGCCTGGCACGGGTGATCACCACCCACCGGCACCCCGACCACTGGCAGGCCCTGGCCGAGGTGGTGGGGGTCACGGGGGCGCGCACCGTGGCCCACCCCGACGACGCCGAGGAGCTCCCGGTGTCGGTCGACGACCCGGTGGAGCACGGTGACCGCGTGCCGGTGGGGGAGTGCTCGCTGGAGGTGGTGCACCTCCGGGGGCACACACCGGGGTCGATCGCGCTGCGCTACGACGACCCGGAGGGCGTGACGCACCTGTTCACCGGCGACAGCCTGTTCCCGGGCGGTGTGGGCAAGACCTGGTCGGACGCCGACTTCCGGTCGCTGCTGGCCGACGTCGGGGAGCGCGTCTTCGCGGACATGGGCGACGAGACCTGGGTCTATCCGGGGCACGGCAAGGACACCACCCTGGGCGCCGAGCGGCCCCACTTGGACGAGTGGAGAGAACGGGGCTGGTGAGGCCCTGACCTCCGGACCGGCGGCAAGGGGCCTCCCGGGGCACCCTCGGAAGGCCCCGATGCGCCGAAGGCGGTCCTGCACTCACCCGTGGAGGACGGCAGGCGGTCCCGGCTCCGCCACGCCTCCCCGGCGGCGGCCCGTGGGCCCTTCCACCGTTCCGCCGTCCCCGGTTCGGGCCCGGACGTCCCTCACGTCACCGGGTACTCGGCGGCGGGAGGGCGTATGTCGCTTTCTCCGCCGACGTGCCCACTGTGCGCCCGACCAGGTGGCCGCGGTCCGGTCCGGGCCGCGGCCGAGTCGTCGATCCGGGGTGTGCCACCGACTTCGGCGCAGGAGGATGCACACGGCGTCCGGGTAGGGCGGCGCGATGCTTCTGGAAAAGGCAGCGTCAGTGCTCGGGGAGGGGGCGGCGGCCGAAGAAGCCGAGCTCGCTCCTGTGGTACCAGCCGAGCCCGGGCTCGCCTTCGAGCCAGCACAGACGGACCGACGCCCCGTCCAGGAAGGCGGGCAGGTCGAGCAGGATCGGCGCCAACCCTTTCACTTCGATGCCGTTGTCGGGGAACCAGGCCTGGAGCTCGCTGAAGCGCGCCTCCATGCCCTTCAGCTCGGCCCGGCCACCGAACGCAGAGTCCCCGGCGATCCGCAGGTCGGCCGCGAGTTCGGCCATGTCCGCACGGAGAGAGACGAGGTCCTCGGCGCGCTGCCGGATCTCCGGCATCAGTGCGTGTGCCTCGTCGAGGGTGAACAGCCGGAGCCCCGAGGGGTCTTCGTCATCGCTGTCGTGGCTCATCGCGTACCTCCAAGAAGGCCCTGGACGACCGGCCCGGAGGGGGTGGCCCCCGGCGGGCCAGGGCGGAACTCGGCGACTCGCCTCCATGGTGGACCGCCGTCCGCCGGAATGCGCGAACCGCCGGACGCGCGTCGGGTGAATGGTAGCGCTTGTACATCGTCCCCGGGCGCGATAGTGCCCCATCCGCCACCGTTCCGGCGCTTCCGGCCCACCCTCGCACAGTGTTCCCCGGTTCTGCCGTGGCGCCCCCGTCGCGCCCTCCGGACCGGCGCACGAATCCGTGCCGGGCGCGGACGGCACCGGTCCCGACCGGGGCGTGGGACCGGCGGTCGGAGGTGGGGGCGGCCTCCCCGCCCCCACCTCTCACGGCTTCAGCGGGATCAGCCTGCTCCCATGCACAGGAAGCCGTGTTCCGCCAGGTGGTCCGCCACCGCCCGGGCCGGGTCGGTGCCCGAGGCCACCGCGGAGTGGAACGCCGTCATCGGCCCCGCGATCTCCAGGTCGCGCACCGGTACCGCCGAGGCCACCACGGTCCGGGCGCCCCGGGACAACAGGGCGGAGCCCATCCCCAGCGGAGCGCCCGACGGGGCCGGGGTCGACACCCCCAACCAGCACGCGGAGAGCACCACCGTGGGCGGGACCGCAGAGAGCATCTCGGCGTCGTAGGCGAACAAGGGGCCGTCGGCGAACAGCAGGGCGGCCAGCATCGGGGCCTCGGGCGCCATGCCGCCGTGGCCGATCAGGTGGGCCACGGGCGCCTCCGGCAGGCGGCGCCGGAGCTCGGGAACGGTGGCCTCCGCCCCGGACAGCAGCCGCGTCCGGTACCCGGCCCCGCTCAGTACGTCCCGCACCCGCGCGGCCTCGGCGGAGGCCCCGGGGACCCGCGGCCCGCAGGCCACCACGGCGGGACCGGCCCCGGCCGCCGTTCCCGCCGTCCCCGCCGCCCGCACCGCGTCGGCGTCCAGCCAGGCCCGCGCCGACGGCGCCACGCACACCTCACGGCCGCGCAGTGACGGCAGCCGCCCCCACGGCAGCTCCTGTGTCACCGGCGCCGGGCACACCACCACCGGGCGGTCGCCCAGCAGCCCCGACGCCGGGCCCAGCAGCATCCGGTCCAGAAGGGCGGCGGAGACCGCCGCACCGTGTCCGCCTCCCTCCCCTCGGAGCGCGGCCAGACGCAGGTCGAACGCGAATTTGGCGGACTCGGCCTCGATCCGGCCCACGGGCCCCAGGCGGTGCACCGCCACCCGGTCCTCGGCCACGGCCACGGCGACGCATTCGCCGCCGAGCACGGCGTAGGAGACCAGGACCCGGTCGCCGAGCCGGTCGCGCAGCCCCTCCAGGACGCCCCCGCCCGGCGGGGGAGCGGTCCGGCAGCGGTGCCACTGGGCGGCGGCCAGGCGCGCCGACCAGTGCCCGATCTCGGTGAACGCCGCCTCCTCCCCGTCGTCGGCCCGCCGGTAGGCGTCGCGCAGCCGCTCCAGCAGCTCCGCCCACGAGCCGTCCCTGCAGACCGCGGCACCCCGGCCGGAGCGGCCGTACTCCAGCCAGGCCAGCAGGTCCTCTCCGCGGCCCTCCGCCAGAGCCCGGCGCGCCCCTTCGGCGGCGATGCCCCGCTCCCGGGGACGTGCGTGCCCGGCCGCCTCGGCATGCCCGGGACGCTCGACCCCCGCCAGCCGGCGCAGCGCGGCCGCGTGCCGGCCGGAGTCCAGGAGCGCGGCCGCGGCCGCCTGGTCGCGGGAGGGGCGGACCGCGCCGGCGGCACCGGTGGGGGAGTAGACGGCGCACCGGGCCGCGGTGCGCCGGCGGACCCCCGTCGCCTGTTCGGGCGCCGACAGGCACCGCGCCGACCACTCCACCGACGCGGCCAGTGCGGCCCACAGCGAGTCGGGGGCGAACCGGGCCCGTACCCGGCGGACCTGGGCGATGGCGGCGCCCCGGTCCCCGCGGGCGAGCCGGTGCTTGGCGTCCACGAGCCGGGCCGCCGCCTCGCCCAGCAGCGGGCCGGCAGCGGCGGGGCCGCCGAACGACTCCAGGCGGATCCGCGCCTGGTCGGGCAGCCCGGCGGCGAGGAGGGCGTCCGCGCCGTCGATCCGCAGGGCGATGCGGCGGGAGCGGGTGGAGCGGGCGGCGGCCTCGTCGAACAGCCGCATGGCCTCGGCGGTCTCGCCGTGGCGGACGGCCAGGCAGCCGAGGTTCTGCAGGACCGCGGCGCGCAGGTAGTCCAGCCGGCGCTCGTCGGCCAGCGCCAGGGCCTGGGCGAGGTCGTCGGCGGCCTCGGCGGTCCGGTCGGCATAGACCAGGGCCAGCCCGCGGTTGGCCAGCAGGGCGGGGAGCAGCCGCGCGGGCGCATGGGGGCCGACCCGTTCGAGGGCGGCGTCGAGCGCGGCCAGGGCCCGGGGGAAGCGGCCCCGCTGGGCCTCGGCGACGCCGCACCGGAGCAGGGCCGTGGCGGCGTCGGTGCGGCGGCCGAGCGCGGGACCCGACAGCCCCGGGCCGCCGTGCAGGGCGCGGATGGCCAGGCGCGCCTGGCGGGCCCGGGCGGCCGCACCGTCGAGGCCGGCCGAGGAGGCGACGGCCGCGGCGCGTCCCAGCAGGCGGTGGGCGGCGGCGGGGTCGCCCTCCTCGTGCAGGCATATGCCGAGCGTGCACAGGGCGTGCGCCCGAACGCGGGGGTCGGGGCCCGAGGCCAGCGCGCCTTCGGCCCAGGCGCGGGCGGATTCGGGGTCGCGGGCGACGAGTGTGGCGGGGTCATCGGTCGTGTCGAACGGTCGTCGGGGGCGCGGGCTCTGCAAGGGCGGCACCTCTCACCGGGGGATGGACCGGTCGGTCCGGAAGACACGGGTGACGGCGCGCGCGGCACCGGAGGGCGGTGCAATGCGCTCCAGTGCCTTGTTAGCAACCCGAAAGGCGCGTCGGGGGCCAGATTCCGGCGCTTGTGGAAAACAGTGGTGGCGAACGGTGGCGAACGTCCGCATATCCATTTCCGGGAGCCGAGGCCACAAGCCCCGGTACGACACGCCCGAAAAGCGGACACGGAACAACGGCCCCGAGGAATCGACCGAAGGCCTCCGCGAATCCGCGTACGCACCCCCCGAACCTGGTGGCCAGGTTCCGCATTCACTGGCGAGAGGAGTCGGCCTCCGAAAGATGAAGAGGGCATCCGCGGGCCGCCTCGTGAGCCCTTGGCGGTGTGTCGAATCGGCGGAGGCGTTTCCTTCCCGTCGGGCATCGGGCGCTGGGACGCTGACGGTGACAATGGTGCTGGAACGGGCGGCGACGACGAAGGCCGGTGCCTCTTGCGGTAGTGCTGTGGGGTGCGCGGCGTGCGGGCGGTCACCGGGGGCGGCGACGACGGGTCAGCCGGTGCCCCGCCCGCGCTTGGCGTCCGGCTACCGGGCCGCCGCCGGTCCGGCTGCTCCGACGTCGCCCCTCACCTGGCATCCTCGCGGCCCTACGCCCCGCCGGCAGGCGCGATCGGGGTACCTGCCGCTCCATCACCGGCTTCGGGGCGCTCGACGGGGGGGCGAGCGGGTGGCGATGGGCACGCCCGGCGGTCGGGGGAGCGGATCCGGTCTCCACCGCCTGCCGCCACCTGCCGCCGCCTGCCGGCCTCAGCGTGCGACCGGGAGTGAGGTGCCCTTGGTGACGCGGACGAGTTCTTCGTGGGTGGTCGGGAAGATCGTGTCCGGGGTCCCCGCGGCCGCCCAGATGCGGTCGTAGTCGGCCAGGGCCTCGTCCACCACCGTCGTCAGGGGCGACGGGTGGCCGAGCGGGGCCACGCCTCCGATGGCCTGACCCGTGGCGGCGCGCACCTGGTCGGGGTCGGCCCGGTCCAGGCGGGGCAGGCCGAGGCGGGACGCCAGCGCCTTGGTCGCCACCCGGTGCCGTCCGCTCGTCAGGACCAGCACCGGGGTCTCCCCGGCCATGAACACCAGGCTGTTGGCGATCGCGCCGACCCCGCACCCCAGGGCCTCCGCCGCCAGGGCGGCGGTGCGGGCCGAGTCGTCCAGCCGCCGGACCAGCGGCCGCACCCCCGCGGCCTGCAGGGCCTCGGCCACCTGCCTGCTGCGCTCGGGCAGTTCCTCCAGCGGGGTCTCAAGGGCGCTGTTCTCGGGCACGGGCGGTTCCTCCTCGGGGCGGACCAGTGCGCGTGTCGGCGGTGCGCGTCGGAACGGGAGACGGGGGGATTACGCCGATGATCCTACGAGCCGGAGGGGTCTGCCACCACCCGGATTCGCGGAGCCGGGGGGTGGCAGGGCCCTGCCACACGCCCGTCGACCCGCCTGCGCGGCCGTCCCCTTGCCGACACGCGCCCGCAGTCCCCCACCGGCCGTCACAGCGGGAGCCAGGACGACACCACCCTCGGCCCCTCGTCATCGCTGACCAGCAGACGCACCGGCCCCCGCGGTACCGATCCCGCGGTGAAACCGCCCCCCTCGTCCACCGGGAACTCCCGGGCGCCGACCGGACTGCGCACCTCGACCGTTCCGGCGCCCGGGGGCACCACGCGGCCCGCGATCCTCCGGTGCCCGGCATGCCCGGTGATCTCCAGGTGCACCTCCACCTGCACCCCCACACCCCGCAGCAGCACATAGCGCGGGCCCCGCAACGCGCTGGTGCGCACCCCGCCGTCCGGTTCCAGGGAGTCGCCCACCACCTCGGCCACCGGAGCCTCCACGCCCCGCGCTGCGAAAGCGCCGTCCGCCGCCCGCCGCACCCGCTCCGACATCGGTTCCGCCTCCGAGGCGCCCTCGCGCAGCCGGGCGATCAGACGGTCGGCCCGCTCGTCCTCATCCTCCGGCCACACGGCGCTCCCCGCCCTTCCCGCTCACACGCCCGCCTCGTACGTCCCCTGTGCCCGCCTGAGCAGACGGAGGAGCCGCCGCCGCGCACGCCGGCGCACCGTCGGCACCTCCTCAACAGGCAGCCCGGTGCAGTCCGCCACCTCGGCGGCCGACGCCCCCGGCCGGTGCAGGTCCAAGGCGAGCACCGTCCGATCGGGCTCCCCGACCGACGCGATGGCCTCCCGCACCCCGCGGACCTCCTCGGCGCGCAGGTACTCCGACTCGGGGGTCCGGTGGTCCACCGGCTCCAGCGCTCTCAGGCCCCCGCCGCTCTCCAGCGCCCGCGCGCGCCGCGCCAGCCGAATCTGGCGGGACGCCTCCCGGTGGGCCGTGCGCGCGATCCACGAGCCGATCCGCTCCGGCGAGCGGATGCCGTCCAGGTGCTCGGCGAGCCTGCACCACACGGTCTGGCGGGCGTCCTCGGCGTCCTGCCCGGACAGTCCGTGGCAGCGCACGACGGCGTCGACCATGAGCTCGTACCGGCCGATCAGGGCGCACCAGGCCGCGTGCTCCCCGGCGGCCGCCCGGCCGACCAGGTCGACGGAGGAGGGGACGTCACGGGTCTGGTCACTCAACGGCGCCCCAAGTAGACTCGCCGAACCTGCCACACCTGGGGTCACGCTAACCGCCGCGCAACCCTCCGCGGGCGGGAATGCCGCATCCGGCCATCACCGCCCTGGTGCCTTTGGTGCCCATGGGGCACAATGGCCCGAGGAGAACTCCCGAACGGACGGCTCCTCTGCGGGAGAACGAGGGCGACGGGGAAGCGCACTCGTTCGTATCAGGAGGTTCGGTGTCCGCACGTGGCGTCTTGTATGTCCACTCCGCGCCCGCGGCGCTGTGCCCACACGTCGAGTGGGCGGTCGCGGGCGTCGTCGGTGTGCCCGTGAAACTCGACTGGGACGACCAGCCGGCGGCGCCCGGATCGCACCGCGCGGAGTTGAACTGGCAGGGCGCGCCCGGCATGTCCGGCGCGCTCGCCTCCGCGCTGAACAACTGGCAGCGCCTGCGCTTCGAGGTGACCGAGGAGCCCACTCCGGGCTGCGACGGCGTCCGCTACAGCTACACCCCGACCCTGGGCGTCTTCACCGCGGTCACCAGCGCCGCCGGCGAGGTGCTGGTCTCCGAGGCGCGGCTGCGCACCGCCATGGAGCGCGCCGCCGCGGGCGAGGTCGAGCTGGCCGAGGAGCTGGACCGGCTCACCGGCAGGGTGTGGGACGAGGAGCTGGAGCCCTTCCGCTACGCCGGGGACGGCGCCCCCGTCCGCTGGCTGCACGCCGCCGGCTGAGCGGCCCCGTCGCGGGGCCGTGGGCCCCGGCCGGGCGGCCCGGCCGACCTACCGGTCCGGGCCCCGGGGGCGGTGCAGAACGCCCTCAGCGCCCGTCGGGAGGAGGCCAGGGGCGGTCGGCGCGTCCGTGGCCGCGCTCCTGCGGCCGGTGGTGGTGCGCCCCGCTGAGCGCCCCGGCGAAGGTGAAGACGAACATGAACCCGATGGGGATCAGCGGCCAGAACGGCAGCAGCCCGCCGGCGATCACGCTGGTGACGCCCCAGATCCCGATCAGTACCACCGACACCGCTGCCAGGCCCCGCCAGGGCTCCAGGCGCCGGACCCACTCCTGGGACCGCTCGGCGCCGGCGCGCGCCACCTCGGAGCGCCGCTCGGGCGGGCGCAGCACCTCCGGCGGGGCGGCGGGGAGGTCGCGGGTGACGGGGGACAGGTCGCCCAGTGTGACCGCCCCCATGGCCAGTTCCAGCCGCTCGTGGTACTCGGCCAGCGTGAGCCGGCCCTCTTGGAGGGCGTGGCCCAGATGCCGCGCGACGGCGTCCCGGTCGGCGTCCGAGGCGCGCATCCGCTCCGGCGGCAGCCGTTCGTCGTCCATCCTCCTCACTCCCTCCGGTGCGCCGGGAGACCGCCCCTACCCGGGCCTGGCCCGCTCATCGGCGGTGTCCCGAGCTCTCGTCCGGCCAGATCGCGGCCGCGACCAGGATCGCGGCCCAGATTCCCAGCGGGACCAGCGGCCAGAACGGCAGCAGCGTGCCGCCCATGATGCTGGTCACGCCCCAGATGCCCGTCATGATCACGGCACCGCCCATCCACCAGCGCCACTCGTCCACCCACTCCTTCCACGGGGAGGCCGCCTCGCCGGCGCCGGCGGCCACGGCCACCGGCCGCTCTTCGGCGGGCACCGGAGCGGGGGGCGGTTCGGGCAGGTCGGCGGTGAGGCGGCGCAGATCACCGATGTGCACCGCCGCCATCGCCGCGTCCAGCCTGCGCTCGTACTCGGGCAGGTCCAGACGGCCCTCCGCCAGGGCGGTGGCGAGGCGTTCGGCGGTGGCGTCCCGGTCGGCGTCCGAGGCGCGCATACGGGCCTCGGGAACGCGTTCGTCGTCCACCAACGCCCACCCCCTGCCGCATGATGATGGGAGATTTCACGATACGCGCCGCCATCGCGGGAGGAAAGGCTCCGTACGGGCAGGGAAGCGGTGCCGCCGCGGGCGTCTGCACCGGGGCGGGAGGCGGTCAGCGGCCGCGGCCGTGCGACCCGCCGCCGATGGCCCCGGCGACGATCACCAGTGCCCAGATGCCGAGCGGGATGGCCGGCCAGAACGTGGTCAGACCGCCGGACAGGGCGCTGGTCAGGCCCCAGATGCCGATCATGACGACGGCGCCCCCGGCCCACGGCCGCCAGGCCTCGGCCTGCTCCTGCCAGAACCCGGGCGCGGCGGCGGCCCCGGTGCTCGCCAGATCCACCGGGCCGTCGGCTCGAGGAACCGGGGCGGGCTCGCCGGACGCCGGCAGGTCGGCGGTGAGCGGTTCGAGGTCGCCCAGGGTGACGGCGGCGAGCGCGGCGTCGAGGCGCTCGCGGTACTCGTCCTCCTTGAGCCTGCCCTCCGCCAGCGCGGCGGCCAGGCGCTCGGCCACGGCATCGCGGTCGGCGTCGGCGGCCCGGTACTCCCCCGGGCGCGCTGCGGACCCCTCCATAGCCGGCCTCCCTCTTCCCGTGCGCGCGTCCGGGCCGCCGAGGCGGCCCTCCTTTTCGAGCGTAGTGCCCCGGACCGGGCCACAGCATCGGCAGATCGGCGGGTCCGGCGTCCTCCGAAGGGAGGACGCCCCGCGTCGGGCGCGTCCCAGGTGTCCCGAGTGCCCCTGTGGGGGATGTTCGGAGCGTGCTGTCCCGGTCCCCACGGGCCGCATGGTCGCCGCCCCGGGCCCGGAGAGGACGCGTCCCCCGGAGAGGACGTTGTGTTCGAGCCGATGGGGCGGGAGGACGGGAGCGGGCCGGTCGGCCTTCAAGGATGCGTCCGTCCGGATGTGGCCGAACCGTCGCACCGCCTGGCGGCGAGGCCGGGACCGTGCCGTTCTGGTCCCTGAGGGCGGCGCGGCGAGTAGGCCAGCGGGGAGGCGTCCGTCGACCGCGCCGCCTGATCACCCCCTCCGCCGTCCATCGCCCCAAGGGGGCGAGGAGGCAGGCCCGGGCCGACCCCGCGGCCGACCCGGGGCGCCGGGCGGGGCCGGGCGGGGAGCACCTCCACCGACCGGGCGAACCCCGCCCGGCACCGGCTACCCGACTGCCCCCTCGTCACGCCACCAGCGGGCCACCTCCGCGCACGCCTCCGGGGACGACGCGCCGATCAGGCCCGTGCTCTCGTAGGGGCCCTGGAAGTCGAACCCGGTCCCGTCGAGCCGCACCAGGCCCGCCCCGGCCTCCTCCAGCACCAGCAGCGGGGCGGCGACGTCCCAGTCGCGCACCGGCACGTCCTTGACGAACAGCCGGGCCGACCCCTCCGCCACCCTGCACAGCTTCAGCGCGATGCTCCCGCACTCCATGTACTCGCGGAACCCGAAGCGGGCGTGGGCCCGAGCGGCGATCCCCCGCGGCTCCGGGGTGTTGTCCACGAGGGCCCCGGTGCCCACCGGGGCCGGGTCGAGGCGCGGCATCAGCACCCCGTTGCGGGTGGCGCCCAGGCCGCGCACGGCCGTGTACATCACGTCGTTCTCCGGCGCGTAGACCGCCGAGAGCACCGGCCTCGGGCCCTCCATGAGCGCCGCCTGGGTGACGTAGCCGGGGAAGCCGTGGGCGTAGCTCGCGGTCCCGTCGATCGGGTCGATCAGCCAGTGGCGCCCCGGCCGGGCGGAGACCTGCGAGGAGGCGTCCTCCTCGCTGAGCACCGGCGCCCCGGGGGCCAGCGCGGCCAGCCGGCCGCTCAGCTCCCGGTGCGCCCGCGCGTCGGCCTCCGCCTTGAACTGGGAGCCCTCCCAGACCCCTCGCACCGCGGCGGCGTCGGCGCGCCACTCCCGGAGCAGCACGCCGACCTCCAGCACCGCCGCGGTCAGGGGGGCCAGCAGCTCCCCGGGCGCGGCCCCGGTTCTCCTCACCGGGCCGCCTGCACGGCCGAAGCCGGTTCGTACTCGCGCATCGGCTCCGAGGCCGCGGGCCGGATGCCCGCGGAGGCGAACGCCTCCTCGCCGATGAACTCGTCGGTCCAGCGGCGCACCATGACCACGCCCTCCTGCCATTCGTCGGCCAGGCGGGGTCCGCGGCCCAGCGCCTGGGCCAGCAGCCCGCCGACCTCGTCCACGCCGGCCGCCGTGGTCAGCGGCGCGGTGGAGGAGAAGCGCGGGTTGATCTCGAAGATGCGCGGCTCGCCCGAGGCGTCCAACGCCAACTGCACGTTGAACGGGCCGTCGGCGCGCAGTTCGCGCTGGACGGCCCGGCACACCTCGGCGACCCGTTCGGCGCGGCGGGTGACCGCGAACTTGGTGACGCCGCGCTTGAGCACCACCTCCTTGGGCACGACCGCCTGGACCCGCCCGTCCCGCCAGACCACGACCGAGACGGTGAACTCCGGGCCCGACACCCGCTCCTGCACCAGCAGGTCCTCCAAGGGGGACCCGCCGGAGGCCAGCACGGCGGACACCTCGTCGGGGGTGTGGCAGACCACGACGCCGCGGCTGCCCCGCCCGGAGCGGGGCTTGACCACCGCGGGGGTGCGCGGTGCGCCCGCCCACTCCGAGGCCAGGGCGGTCGCCGGGACGGGCAGCCCGGCGGCGGCCAGGCGGCGCATCAGTGCGTACTTGTCCAGGCAGGTGGCGATGAACTCGCGCCGGGGCAGCAGCACCTGCAGCCCTTCGTCGGCCAGCCCGCCGGCGGGCAGCAGCTCCTCGTCGACCAGCGGGATGAGCGCGGCCGCGTTCTCCTTGGCGCACACCCCGCGCAGCTCCGGGAGGAAGTCGGGGCTGGAGCCGGGGGGAACCAGGTGGCAGTCGTCGGCGAGGTAGAGCCCGGGTGCACTGGAGTCGATGTCGGTGGCGACGACCCGGTATCCCAGGCGCCGCAGGTGAAGGATGGTTCCGGACGTCGATGCCGAGCCCGCCGTCGTGACCACGACGGTCGGGCGCTCGGATTGCTGTGTAGCGGACACCGATGAACCTCTCCGCTCGATATGAGTGATGTGCAGGGTCGGCACGGGACGGCTGAGCGTCCGGGCGCTGATGCGGCGGTCCCTTGACGGCGGGGCGGCGCCGTGCCCGGCGGGGGGTGTCGATCCGTACACAACGAGCGTAGGCCGGTGTTCATCGGGGCGCCGGGTGTTGGCCGGTTCCGGTTCACAGGACAACCGAAAGGCCTGGTTGAGCGTGCTACCACGGGTTTCATCGTGCGCCGGGGGCGGTCCGCGGGGAGCGGCCCGTGCCCAGGGCGGTGACCGGCGCCCGTGCGGCGGCTTCCGGGCCCGACGCGCGGAAGCGGGGCCGGTGCACCTGTGACCGGGCCCGACAGGTGTCCGGTTGCGGTCAGCCGCCCGGCGCCGGAGCGGGCCGGGCGGCGCCGCTTCCCTAGAGCGGGCCGAAGCGTTCTTCCAGGAAGGTGCGCAGGCCCGCGGAGCCTTCGTACTGGTGGGCGTCGATGCCCTCGCGCTTGGCGGCCAGCACGTTCTCCTCGCGGTCGTCGATGAAGGCGGTCCGCCCGGCCTCGGTGCCCAGCTCCCGCAGGACGTGCCGGTAGATCGCCGGGTCGGGCTTGCAGATCTCCAGGTCGCAGCTGAAGAAGGCGGACTCGAAGGGGGCGAGGACGGGGGAGTGGCGGAGCGCCCCGGCGATGTCGGAGGGGGCGTTGGACAGCAGGGCCAGGCGCACGCCGCGTGCGGCGAGCGCGCCGGCGAGCGCGGTCACCTCGGGGTCGGTGGACAGCCAGGAGGCGATGTCGCTCGCCCACAGCGACTGGATCCGGGCGGTGTCCCACGAGGCGCCGGTGCGCCGGGCGATGCGCCCCCAGTACTCGGAGGCGGGCAGCCCGGCGTCGTAGGCGCGGCGCTCGTTCCAGTAGGCGCTCCAGAACAGGTCCGCGGGGACCCCGGCCAAACGCTCCATGGCGGCCCGCTGGGTCTCTTCTTGCGGGCGGGAGATGACCTCGCCGTAGTCGAAGACCACGGCGGCGTACCCGGATCGAACAGAATTCATGTTCGCGCACACTCCATTCGGGTTCATATGAACGCCTGAGAATCAGAGTGTATGTGCGTTCGAGGTCGCCGGGGGAGCCGGTGCGGCGGTGCTGCCGACGGGAGGGGCGGGGGCGGACGGTGCGCCGCCCCCGCCGCTCCGGGTGCTACTTCTGCTCGTAGACCGGGGTGATGACGGCCCGGGCGATGGCGTTGAAGAACAGGTTGAAGCCCAGGAAGGCCGGGGTGGCCGAGGCGTCCACGTCCAGGCGCGGCACCTCCACCGCGTGCACCGCGAACATGTACCGGTGCGGGCCGTGCCCGGCAGGCGGGGCCGCGCCGATGTAGCGGTTGGCCCCGGCGTCGTTGCGCAGCGTGACCGCCCCCTCCGGCAGCCCGGCGCCGCCCTCGCCGCCGGCGCCGGCCGGGAGCGAGGTGACCGAGGCGGGGATGTTGCACACCGCCCAGTGCCAGAACCCGCTGGCGGTGGGGGCGTCGGGGTCGAAGCAGGTCACGGCGAAGCTCTGGGTCCCCTCGGGGAAGCCCTCCCAGGACAGGTGCGGGGAGACGTCCTCGCCGCCGGCCCCCATGATCCCGCTGACCTGGGCCGTCGGCAGCGTCACCCCGTCGGCGACGTCCTGGCTGGTCACGGTGAAGGAGGGAACCTGCGGCAGGAACTCGTAGGGGGAAGGCGGCTGGGCCACGGCGGGCCTCCTCGGTCTCGTCGGATACATGCTCTCCCCACACGTCTACCGTGTCGCCGCCGTCCGCGCATCCGGTCCCGCCCGGTACGCCGCCGTGCGGCGGCCCGCAGGGGCCGCATTCCCCGCGTGGGAGCGCCGACGGAGCGCCGGGCGGCGCCGTCTGGAGGCCTTCGCCGCCGACTCTGACGGGAGGGGGAGGGGCACCCGCTCACAGGCCGGGAACTCCAGGCGGCCGACGGGGCGCCGCCGTATGCCGTGCGCCCGTGTGCCACCGACCGCGACGGCGACCGCGATCGCCGTCCCGGCAGGCGCGATGCGTTCCCGGTCCCGGGGGTCAGGACGTGTCGACGATCTGGAAGGTCTCGGCCAGGTGCCCCTCGGGAAGGCCGCCCCGGGCGGCCTCGGCCGCCAGCCACTCGCGGAGCCGGGGCTCCAGCACGGAGATGTCGGGGATCTGGCTCTCATGGCAGGCCAGGGCCGCGAGCTTGCGGTCGAACACCTCGGTGATGTCGGACAGGTGCTCGGCCTCCTTGCCGTGCGGGATCCACACCTGCGGCACCGTCCACGGCTCCAGCCCCTCTTCGGCGAGCAGCTCGGGGTGGGCGTGCGGGTTGCGCGCGTCGGGGTAGACGGCGTTGATCGCCGCCTCCCCGGTGGCCAGGTGGTCGGGGTGGCTCACCGCGATCCGCCGCCAGTCCCGGTCGGGGCTGGGCATCACCAGCCGCTGCGGCCGCACCTGGCGGATGACGCGGGCGATGTCGCGCCGCAGCTCCAGGGTGGGCAGCACCCGCCCGTCCGCGTAGCCCAGGAACCGCACGTCCTGGACGCCGACCGCGGCCGCGGCCTTGCCCTGTTCGGCGCGGCGCAGCTCGGCCATGCCCCGACCGTCCACGGTGCGCTCGTCGCCCCCGGCGTCGCCGTCGGTGACCATCAGGTAGACGACCTCGGTCCCGGCCCGGGTCCACAGGGCCACGGTGCCCGCGCACCCGAAGTCGGCGTCGTCGGGGTGGGCCATCACCACCAGGGCGCGCTCGACGGGCTCCTGCACGTCTGCGACCGGCATCGGCACCGGCCTCCTTCCGTTACGGGGCGAACGCCCCCATCGTAGGTCCGGGCGGGGACACCGCCGTGGGGAGCACCGCACCGGGGGGACGGCGCCCCGGAGGGGCGCCGGGCGGCCGCCCGCTGGCAGGATGGCCCCGCGCGCGGGGGTCGCGCGGCGCGCGGACGATCGCGGACGACACGGACGAGGAGGCGCCCTGTGGACCTGGGCATCGAGGGGCGGACCCACATCGTGACCGGGGGGACGAGCGGGCTCGGGCTGGCCACGGCCCGCGCGCTGCTTGAGGACGGCGGGCGCGTGCTGCTCTCCTCGCGCGACCCCGGCCGGGTGGAGGCCGTCGCCTCCGAGCTGGGGGCCGACCACCCGGGGCGGGTGCGCGGACAGGCCGCCGACAACGGCGACCCCCGGGCGGCCGACCGGCTGGTGGAGGCGGCCGTGGAAGAGTGGGGAGCGGTGCACGGGCTCCTGGTGAGCGTGGGCGGCCCGCCCCCGGGCGGTGTGCTGGACGCCACGGACGAGCAGTGGGCCGGCGCGTTCGACACCGTCTTCCTCGGCGCGCTGCGGCTGGCCCGCGCCGCCGCCGGGCGGATGGGCGAGGGCGGCGCGATCGGGTTCGTGCTGTCCAGCTCGGTGCGCCAGCCCATCGCGAACCTGGCCGTCTCCAACGGACTCCGGCCCGGGCTGGCGATGGCGGCCAAGACCCTCGCCGACGAGCTGGGCCCGCGCGGGATCCGGGTGAACAGCCTGCTGCCGGGGCGCATCTCCACCCCGCGCATCCAGGAGCTGGAGGCCGCCTCGCCGGAGGAGTCGCGCAGGCGCGACGCGGCGGTCCCGCTCGGCCGGGCCGGGCGCCCCGAGGAGTTCGGGAAGGTGGCGGCGTTCCTGCTCTCGCCTGCCGCGTCGTACGTGACCGGAAGCTGCGTGGCCGTGGACGGGGGAGCGATCCGCTCGCTCTGAGGCGCCGACGGTTCCGCCGCCCACTGCGGCTCGGCCGCGGCCGGCCCTCAGCCCCGGGGCGACCGGCCGCGTGCCGCGGCCGTCCTCTGGACGGCCTTCTTGCGCATGTCGCGCAGGTACAGGTCCCTGGGCAGGGTGCGGACGCGCAGGGGGAGGTGTGGATACACGGTCCTCACCACGGCGAAGAACCGGTCGAACCGTCGGCGTCGGCGCTCGTCCCACGCCAGCCCGAAGCCCTCCCGGATGTTCGGCGGAAGCATGCCCGAGGCGACGAAGCGCTGGACGGCGGTGAGGGGGCGGAGCGCCCGGTTGCGCGGGGCGAACAGGTCCTCGGCGATCCGCCGGGCCGGACCGCTCACCTCCATGCCCTCGACCATCTCCTTCCAGTAGCGCTCGAAGGAGGGAAGGTCGGCGGGCCAGTGCTCCTCGGGGCAGCCGAGGGAGGTGGCGAACACGGAGCACTGGCCGAGCAGCTCCTCCTTCTCGTCCGGAGAGAGCTCGCCGAAGACCAGGCCGTGGATGCGGACGGCGCCCTCGTAGAGGGTGGCCGCCACCCACACCTGGAGTTCCGGGTCGCGCGCGTCGTAGCCGGGGCCGACGACGTGCCGGTGGACGGCCCTGACGATGCGTGCGACGCGCTCCGCTTCGTCGCGTGTCCCGAAGGCCGTCCCGTAGACGAAGGTGAGCGTGCCCCGCAACCGGTCCAGTGGCCGGGAGGCGAAGTCGCTGTGATCGCTGACCCCTTGGCCGACGGCCGGGTGGGCGACTTGGAGAAGGATCGCGTACGCCGCCGCGAGGAGCGTGGCCCCCTCCCGGTTCACACGCCTGATCACCGCATCGTCCGCGAACAACCCCTGGCCCATGCGGCTCACGGTAACCGCAAGCGCCAGGAGAGTGAAGCGGACGCGGCGAGCGCCCGGTGGCGCCCGTGCGCAGGGCGGTCCGCATATCGATACGCACAAGGGAGTACGCCGAACACAGGCGATCTCCCCGGAAGGGAGGAGGCCGGGGGCGGCAGGCCCGCGTTACCGTCCGCGAAGCAGTGGCGGTCGAAGAGGCTGGAGGAAGAGGACCATGAGTCTCAAAGCGTTGATCGGTCTCGTCCTCGTAGCCGCCGGTGCGGTGTCGGCCCTGTTCTTCTGGGATCTCGAATTCCTCTGGTTCCAGGGCGGACCGCTCGGCGTGCTGCTCATCCTCCTCGGTGTGCTGGACCTGGCCGACGAGTTCCGCAGGTCCCGCGGACACAGGCCCGATTCCCTTTCCGGTTCCGGCGGCATGAAGAGGGACCTGCGCGGAGGCGAAGACCCTTCCGGAAGCTCAGGGGACGACGGTGGCAGGTGAGCCCGGAGGGCGCATACTGCCCTTGTGACGGCTTCCTCCGCGGCACCGGCGTCGTGCGCCGGCGGGGAAGCCCCAGCGGTCCACCGGAGAAGCGTGCGGACGGGGCGGCCCTGTGACGCCTCTACCGTCCGGACGCCGGGATGGGAAGAGGGAGAGCCGATGGTCGAGGACCGGCGTACCGGGCCCGCCAATGCGATCACCGACGTGCGCGGCCTGCGGGTCGGCCATGCGCAGCGCACCGCCGACGGGTGGCGGACCGGGACCACGGTCGTCCTTGCCCCGCCGGAGGGCGCGGTCGGCGGGGTGGACGTCCGCGGGGCGGCCCCGGGCACCCGCGAGACCGACCTGCTCGACCCGCGCAACCTCGTGGAGCGGGTGCACGCCGTGGTGCTCAGCGGCGGTTCGGCGTTCGGCCTGGACGCGGCGGGCGGGGTGGTGCACCGGCTCGCCGACGCCGGGGTGGGCCTGCCCGTGGGCGGGCCCGGCGAGTGCGTGCCCATCGTGCCCGCGGCGGTGCTGTTCGACCTCAAGCGGGGCGGCGACTTCCGCGCCGTCCCCGACGCGGAGCTGGGGGCCGCCGCCTACGACGCCGCCGCGGCCGCCCCTGCGGGGGCCGCCCCGCCGGCGGGCGCGGTGGGGGCCGGCACGGGCGCGCTGGTCGGCGGGATCGCCGGGGGCGTCGGCTCGGCGAGCGAGGTCCTGGCGGACGGCACCGTGGTGGGCGCCCTGGCGGCGGTCAACGGGGCCGGGAGCGCCGTCGACCCCCGCACCGGGGAGGTCTACGGGTCATGGGAGGCCGTCGGCGGCGAGTTCGGGGGGCTGCGCGCGCCCGACGCCGGGGAGGTCGCCGCCTGGGGCGGCCCCGCCGAAGGGGGGCTGGCGGCCCAGAACACCACGATCGGCGTGGTCGCCACCGACCTCGGCCTCACCAAGGCCCAGGCCGGAAAGCTGGCCGCGACGGCCCACGACGGCCTGGCCCGGGCGGTGCGCCCGGCGCACACCATGGTCGACGGCGACACCGTGTTCGCGCTGTCCACCGGCGAGGGCCCGGCCGCCCTGGAGCCCTTCCAACGGGTCCTGGGCGCGGTGGCGGAGGTGTTCGCCCGTGCCGCGGCGCACGCGGTCGTGGCCGCCGGGGACGGCCCGCACGCGCGCTCCTACCGTTCGCTGTTCCCCTCGGCCTTCTCGTCGGCCTTTCCGGACCGGGCGGACTGACCAGGGCGCCCGCGGTGCCCCCGGCCCCCGCCCTGCGGGGACGGCGCTCAGGCCGCGGGCGTGCCGCGCAGCCGTGCCGCGGGCCAGCGGTTCTCCTTTACGGCGGTCTCCACCTGGGCGAGCAGGGCGCGGGCGACGGCGTCCACGGCGGGCGGGGTGCGGCGTGCGCGGGGCGCGGCCAGGACCAGCGACCGGTCGATCGCCGGGTCGCACAGCGGTGCGGCGCTCAGCGCCCCCGCCTCCACGTCGGCCGAGAACCCCGGGGCGGGAAGGATCGTCCACCCGTGCCCGGCGACCACCAGGCGCTTCTGCAGGTCCATCGAGTTCGTCTGTGCGGCGATCTCGGTCTGTACGCCCGCGTGGCGGGCCGCGGCGTCGATCAGCACGCGCAGGGAGTGCCCCGGCGCCGGCATCACCAGCGGGTGCGCGCACACCTCGGCGAACGGCACCGGCCGGCCGGGGGACAGCCCCACCGGAGCGGGGGCCGCCGCCCACAGCCCGTCCTCCAGGACCGGGCGGGCGTTCAGCGAGGGGGTGCTCTCCAGGTTGTAGGCCAGCGTCAGGTCCAGGTCCCCGTCGTCGAGCCACTGCCGCAGGTACCCGGAGTACCCGGTCAGCAGCCGCAGCTCGATGCCCGGCCGGTCCCGGGCCAGCGCCGCCACCAGCGGCTCGGCCAGCAGGTCCAGGGTGCTCTCCAGCAGGCCCAGGGTGACGATGCCGGCCACCTCTCCCGGCGCGGGCCGCACCTCGGCCCGGGCCCGGTCCAGCTCGGCGAGGGCGCGCCGCGCCCGCTCGACCACCGTCCGCCCTGCCGCCGTGGGCCGCATGCCCTGGCGGGTGCGCTCGAACAGCTCCACCCCCAGCTCGTGCTCCAGCGTGCGGATCTGCCGGGTGACCGCCGGCTGGACCAGGTGCAGCAGGTCCGCGGCGCGCGTCACGCTGCCCGCCTCGGCCACCGTCACGAGCGCCCTGAGCTGTTTGACCTCCACCCGGCCTCCCCGGTACCGCCGTGCCCCCGCCCGCCGCGGGGCGCATCCTCCGGCGGAATGGGGGCATCACGTATCGCTATTTCCCGCGCCCGCTCATGACCTCCCATGATGGTACTCCGCAGCGGAGGACCGGCCCCGCGCCCGGCCGGCCCCCTCCGCGCCCCCGTCCCTGAGCACAGTTGGGAGCACCCGCCCATGAGCACCCTCGACGCCCTCCCCGAGGACGAGCGCGCCGCCGTCGCCGCCGTGCGCGACTTCGTCGACCGGGACGTGCGGCCGGCCGCACGCGGGCTCGAACACGCCGACGCCTACCCCGGCGACCTCATCGCGACCATGAAGGACCTGGGCGTCTACGGGCTGGCGGTGCCCGAGGAGCACGGCGGTACACCGGTGTCCATGCCCTGCTACGTCCTGATCACCGAGGAGCTGGCCCGCGGGTGGATGAGCCTGGCGGGCGCGATGGGCGGCCACACCGTCGTCGCCAGGCTGCTGACCCTGTTCGGGACCGATGAGCAGAAGCGGCGGTACCTGCCGCGCATGGCCACCGGGGAGCTGCGCGCCACCATGGCGCTGACCGAGCCGGGCGGGGGCTCGGACCTGCAGGCCATGACCACCCGTGCCCGGCGGGACGGCGACGGCTACCGGATCGACGGCGCCAAGACGTGGATCACCAATGCCCGCCGCTCCGGCCTGATCGCGCTGCTGTGCAAGACCGACCCGCAGGCCGACCCGCCGCACCGGGGCGTCTCGGTCCTGCTCGTCGAGCACGGGCCCGGCCTGACGGTCTCCCGCGACCTGCCCAAGCTGGGCTACAAGGGCGTGGAGAGCTGCGAGCTGTCCTTCGACGGCCACCGGGCGCCCGCCGACGCCGTTCTCGGAGGCGCGGAAGGCGAGGGCTTCGCCCAGATGATGAAGGGCCTGGAGACGGGGCGGCTCCAAGTCGCCGCGCGCGCTCTGGGCGTGGGGCGGGCGGCCTTGGACGACGCACTGTCCTACGCCCAGCAGCGGGAGACGTTCGGGAAGCCGATCTGGCGGCACCAGGCCGTCGGGAACCACCTGGCCGACATGGCGACCTCGCTCAGCGCCGCACGCCAGCTCACCCTGCACGCCGCGCGCGAGGCCGACGCCGGGCGGCGCGTGGACATGGAGGCGGGTATGGCCAAGCTCTTCGCCTCGGAGACGGCGATGCAGATCGCCTTGAACGCGGTGCGCATCCACGGCGGCTACGGCTACTCCACGGAGTTCGACGTGGAGCGCTACTTCCGTGACGCGCCCCTGATGATCGTGGGGGAGGGGACCAACGAGATCCAGAAGGACGTGATCGTGCGCCAGCTCGTCGAACGCGGCGGGCTCGACCTCTGAGGCCGCCTCGGTCCCCGTCAGCCCTCTCGGTCTCCGCCGAAGCCGAGCTCGGCGAGGATGGCGCCGGTGTGCTCACCGAGGGCGGGGACGGGATCCATACGGGGGACGGCCCCCGACAGGTCGGCCGGGGGGATCAGGGCCGGCACAGTGGCGCCGCCCGGGGTCCGGACCTGCCGCCAGCGCTCGCGCCCGGCGAGCACCGGGTGGTCGAGGAACTCCCGCACGTCGTTCACTCCCGCATTGGCGATCCCGATGGCGTCCAGGTCCTCCATGACCGCCGCACCCGGGCTCTCCGCGAAGCGGGCGGAGATGACCGCGTCGAGGGCGTCGCGGTTGGCCACCCGGTCGGCCCCTGTGGCGAAGCGGGGATCGGCGACCAGGTCGGGCCTGTGCAGGAAGCGTTCGCACAGCGAGGCCCACTCGCGTTCGTTCTGGATGGAGAACAGCACGGCCTTGCCGTCGGCGGCGGTGTAGGCCCCATAGGGGGCGATCGTCGCGTGGTGCGTGCCGATCCGGGGCGGCTGTGCTCCGGTGTGGCGGGTGTAGTGCGCGGGCTGGCCCATCCACTCCGCCAGGGCCTCGAAGAGGGACACCTCGACCGTCCGCACGTCGCCTGTGGTCGCCCGGGCGAAGAGTGCGCCCAGGATCCCCGAGTAGGCGTACATCCCCGCGGCGATGTCGGCGACGGACACCCCCACCCGGGCCGGCCCCTCGGGGGTGCCGGTCAGCGAGACCAGGCCGGTCTGGCACTGGACGAGCATGTCGTAGGCCTTGCGGTCGGCCCACGGGCCGGTCGACCCGTAACCGGAGATCGCACAGGCGATGAGCGAGGGGAACCGCTCCCCGAGGGAGGCGGGGTCCAGGCCGAGCCGGGCCGCGGCCCCCGGGGCGAGGTTCTGCACGAACACGTCGGCCGTTCCCAGCAGCCGCTCCAGCACCTCGCCCCCGTGCTCGGACTTCAGATCCAGCGCCAGGGACTCCTTGGAGCGGTTGAGCCAGACGAAGTAGCTGGACTCCCCCTCCACCGCGGTGTCGTAGCGGCGGGCGAAGTCGCCCCCGTCCGGGCGCTCGACCTTGATCACGCGCGCCCCCAGGTCGGCCAGCTGCCGGGTGGCGAACGGCGCGGCGACCGCCTGCTCGACGCTGACGACGGTGACCCCGGCGAGCGGAAGGGGACGGGACGCGCTGGGCATGCGGACCTCCAGGGGCGGCGGCGGTACCGGCCCATCATGGGCACCGATGGCGCGTCCGGTGAAATACCGATCCCTGATGGGGCCATGCCCCGCCCCGATGCCCGGCGGGGGCGCCCATGGCCCTCGGAGGCCTCCGCCGGGGTCGTGTCCGCCGGCGTGGTGGAACCCTCGGTCGCGTCCTTGTGAGCGGTGCGGCCGCTGCGGCGCGATCGGCGCCCCCGCCCCGGGGCGCGCGCCCCCTCCTTCTTGCCGTTGATCTCGGGAAAGTCGGGGTAATACCGGCGAGTATTACCCCGACTTTCCCGAGATCAACGGGGGTTTCGGTGTGGGCGGCCGGGGCCCGGAGGGTTCCACCACGCCGGCGGACACGACCCGCCGGGCGCCATGCGCACGCGGTATGCCTGCATCACAGGCTTCTATTTCCCATCGGCCTCCAGCCCCCGACATGATCGGTGGCGACCCTGCGGCCCCGATCGAGCGAGGACACCATGAACCCCGGACTTGAGCGCTTCGTGGAGTCGTGGGCCCCTGAGCCCGTCACCGCCGAGGACCCCATGCCGCCCGCGCCCGCGGCGGCCATGGCCGCCGCGCTGGACCGGCCCGCACCCGTGGCCCGGGCGGGGGACCCGCTCCCTCCGCTGTGGCACTGGCTCTACTTCCTGCACTGGCCGCGCCGTTCGGAGCTGGGGGAGGACGGGCACCTTGAGAACGGCCGCCTGCTGCCCCCCATCCCCGACCGGCACCGCATGTTCGCCGGCGGCCGGCTCACCGTGGAGGCGCCGCTGGTCGTCGGCGAACCGGCGCAGTGCACCAGCGGCCTGGCCGCCGTGACACCGAAGCAGGGCCGCAGCGGAGACCTTCTCTTCGTGACCGAGCGCCGCGAGCTGCGCCAAGGCGGGCGGCTGTGCGCCGTCGAGGAGCAGGAGATCGTCTACCGGTCGGGCCGCGTGCCGGCGCCCGGCGTGCGGCCCTGCGGCCCGGAGGAGGCCCCGGCCGCGGACGCCCCGTGGTCCCTGACCCTGCCCACCGGTCCGGTCCTGCTGTTCCAGGTGAGCGCTCTGACGGCCAACCCCCACCGGATCCACTACGACCTGCCCTACACCGTCGACGAGGCGAACCACCCGGGCCTGCTCGTGCACGGGCCGCTTCTGGCGCTGCTCATGCTGGACCTCGTCCGGGACAACGCCCCGGACCGCCGGGTGCGCTCCTACTCCTACCGCCTGCACAGGCCGGTCTACGCCGGCGAACAGGTGATGGCCTGCGGCGATCCGACACCTGAGGGCGTGGACCTGCACATCCGCACCGCACGCGAGGACCGCCACGCCGACGCCCGGGCGGTCCTGGACTGACATCCATAGGAGCATCCGGTCCACCCGGAGGGGCATGGTCATTCCGGGCGGGTGCGCAGGATGTTCAGCACGATGGCGTGGAACACCCGTCGTCCGTCCTGGTCGTGCAACTCCACCCGGGTACGGAGCAGGCCACGGTCGGGCTTGGAGGAGGAGCGGCGGCTCTCCAGGACCTCGGTGTGCAGGGTGAGCCTGTCGCCCGGCCGCACCGGCTCGGTCCAGCGCAGCTCGTCCACGCCCGGCCCGCCGAGGCTGGCCCTGGGGGACAGGTAGTGGTCGGTGTAGAGCCGCATCATCAGCGCGGCGGTGTGCCAGCCGCTGGCGATCAGCCCGCCGAAAGGTCCCTCGGCGGCGGATACCGGGTCCACATGGAAGGACTGCGGGTCGAAGCGCTCGGCGAACGCGACGATCTCCTCCTCGGTCACGGCCGCCTCGCCGAACTCGCCGGTCTCGCCGACGGTGTAGTCCTCCAGGTACCGCTCCTGGAACGGGACGGCCGTGGCGTGTTCGCCGGGGTCTGCACTCACCTTGCCTCCTCTGAGCCTGGACGGCGCGGATGCCGCGAGTGGGGGCAAGCGTAAGTCCGGGAGAGTTCGGCGTGCCAGGCGCCCCTGTGCAGGCGACCGGTGCGGGCCCCGCCTGTCGGACCGGTGTTCAGACCGGCGTGTCGACCCTGCACGCCTTCAGGGTCCGCAGCCGGGTGCGCAGGGCGGCGGCCAGCAGGCCCAGTCCCGCGACCGCCAGGACCGGCTGCAACGGGGCGAACCAGTTCATCGCCCCGGACGCCCCCACGGCCAGCAGCACGAGCTTGTTGCAGACCGGGCACCCGATGGCGAACCAGGCGAGCACGGTTCCGCCCAGGCCCTTGCGCCCTGGGGAGGGGGAGGGGGCCTCCTGTGTCCCGGTCCGTACGTAGGTGGCCAGCAGCAGCCCGGAGAGGACGGCGGTCGCCACCCACACCGGATAGGACCACCACGTCGGCTCGATCTCCCGCGTGAACAGGCCGTTCGGGATCAGCACGGCCGGAACCCCCAGCACGACCAGCGCGACCGCGGTGCCGCCGGCGGCCGTGAGCCACTGCCTCCTCGTCCAGTGCCGCATCGGGCCGTCCTGCCTGGGGCGGATCTGCATGGGGACGGTCGCTCCTCGGGTCCGGGGGGTCGGTGTGCAGGTCGGTGTGCGGCGCCCCACCCTGCTGGGCGACGGCCGGCACGGAACTTCTATGTAGCATAGAGGATCTTCTATGGTGCATAGAAGAAAGTCCGGCGCGCCCCCGCGAGGAGACCGAGGAGACCCATGCCGCCTCAGAAGCCCGCCCGACAGGAACCCGGAGTGCTCTGGCCGCTGCTGCTCAGCGCCGCCGTGGTGCTGGTGATCGCGGTCGGCGTCGCCGTCCGCCTGGTGGGCGGGGAGGAGTCGGGCACCGGTGCCGCCGACGGGTCGGCCCCCTCCGCCGCCTCCGGGAACGCCGAAGGGCTGAAGGAGCTGGGCGAGTCCCTGGCCCGCCGGGACGCCGACGACCCGACCGCGCTCGGCGACCCCGACGCCCCCGTCGTCCTGATCGCCTACTCCGACTTCCAGTGCCCGTTCTGCGCCGCCTGGGTGCAGGAGACCCAGCCCGAGCTGGTGGAGCGCTACGTCGAGGAGGGCGACCTGCGCATCGAGTGGCGCGAGTTCCCCTACAAGGGCGAGACCTCGCGCATCATGGCCGTGGGCGCCCGCGCCGCCGCCGAGCAGGACGCCTTCTGGGAGTACCACGAGGCCGTCTACGCCGCCCAGGACGAGCTGGAGGGCACCGCCCCCGAGGACATCGGCGGCGAGCTCACCGCCGTCGCGGCCGACCTGGGCCTGGACAGCGGCCGGTTCGCCGAGGACCTGGAGCGCGAGGACCTGGCCGCCGAGGTCGAGGAGGACTTCGCCGAGGGACGGGGCGTCGGGGTCACCGGCACGCCCGCGTTCCTGGTCGACGGCAACCCCGTCATGGGGGCCCAGCCGCTGGAGGTCTTCACCGACACCATCGACCGGGCCCTGGACGACGCGCGGTCCGAGGAGGGCTGACCGGTGGACGTCGGTTACCTCGCGGCGCTGCTCGGAGGGCTGCTGGCGCTGCTCAGCCCGTGCAGCGCGCTGCTCCTGCCCTCGTTCTTCGCCTACGCCTTCCGCGACCCCGTCGGCCTGCTGGCCCGCACCGCGGTGTTCTACGCCGGCCTGTGCACCACCCTGGTCCCGCTGGGGGCCGGCTCGGCCTACGTCTCCGGGTTCTTCTACGGCAACCGGGAGATGCTGGTCGCCGTGGCGGGGTGGGCGATCATCGCCTTGGGCGCCGCCCAGATCCTCGGCCTGGGCGTCTCCATCGGCCCGCTGGCCCGCCTCCAGGGCCGCTTCTCCGGGCGCAGCGGCGCGCTGCCGGTGTTCGGACTGGGGGCGGTCTACGGACTGGCGGGGTTCTGCTCCGGCCCGATCCTGGGGGCGGTGCTCACCGTCGCCGCCACCGGCGGCCCCCTGCGCGGAGGGGTCCTGCTGGCCTGCTACGCGCTGGGCATGGCGCTGCCGCTGTTCCTCCTCGCGCTGCTGTGGGACCGCTTCGACCTGGGGTCGAAGCGGTGGCTGCGCGGGCGTCCGCTGACCCTGGGCCGGGTCCGGCTGCACACCACCGGCCTTGCCTCCGGGCTCCTGTTCATCGCCATCGGAGTGCTGTTCCTCGTATACGACGGGACGGCGTCGATGACCGGGCTGCCCGGGGTCGGCGCGCTGGAGGACGCCGCCTACCGGATCCAGAAGCCGCTCGCGGGCCTGGACGGGACGGCCGACCTGATCGCCCTGGGGGTCCTCGCCCTCGCGCTGCTGGGGGTGGCCGCCGCCCGGGCCCGGCGCATCCGCCGCGCCCGGAGCGCCGACGCCGACGCTGACGGGGACGAGCCGGCCCGGGCCGGGGCGCCCACCGGGGAGCCGGAGCCGTGACCCGGCGCTCGGACGGACGGCCGGGGCGCCGCCCGGGACGGCCGGCCGCCGCCGGGGCGGCCGCGCTGCTGCTGCTCTCCGCCTGCGCGGGACCGGGCCCGCGGGATGCGGCCGACGCCGAGGCGCGGGACGATCCGCCGGGCCCGGCGCCGTCGGTCCCGGCCGCGGACGTCCCGCCTCCGCTGGACCCCCGGCCCGCGTGGGCGGCGCCGTTCTCCGCGCCGCCCAAGGCCGCCGGCGACGGGTTCGTCGGGCCGGTCATGCCCGAGGAGAGCGGCGGCGACCTCGTCTTCCTCGGGGTCGGGCCGGACGGGACCACGCGGTGGTCGCTCGACCGCAACCCCAGCTGCACCGCGTTCGCGGCCACCCGGGACGCCGACGGGGGCGACCTGGTCGTGGTGCTCGACAGCGACGCCGACCCGGACGGCGGCGGGTTCGCCGCCCGGACCACGGCGGCGGCCTACCGGCCCGGTGCGGGGACGCTGGTCTGGGGGCCGGTCGAGGTCCCCGGCACGCTCGTCGGGCCCGGCCTGGTGTTCGGCGCCTCGGCCGGGTCGGTCATGGGCGCCGCAGACGGGCCGAAGGCGGCCCTGGACCCCTCCACCGGAGCGGTGGCCGCCGACGAGAGCGAGGGCGGCACCGTCCTGCACGAATACCAGGGCACCCTGCTCACCGAGCGGGACGGGAGGCTGCACGCGGTGGACACCGCCACCGGGCGGCGGCTCTGGAGCGGGGCAGGCCTCGCCCCGCCGTCCCATGCACCGGCCGCCGTACCCGCTCCCGGGCCGCGCCCGGAGACCGACGCGAGCGGGGCGGTCCTGCTGGAGTGGCGCCAGGACGGCGAGACCGTCGGGACCACCGTGCACGACCTGCGCACCGGGCGACGGCTGGCCGAGCTCGGCACGGACGAGGAACCGCGCCTCCTCGGCACACAGGAGGGCGGGGCGGTGGTCGCCGGGGCGGCCCCGGACGGCGGCGGGGTCCTGATCGCGGTCGCCGACGACCCCCGTCGGCTATGGAGCCGGGACCGCGAGCCCGGTGAGAGGCCGGAGGCGATCGTGGGAGGGGTGCTGTACGTGTCGACGGGGAACCCGACCGCTGAGGACGCCGACGGTTCCGGCGCCGAGGGCGAGGACGGGATCCGAGCCGTGAGAATGCGCGACGGCGCATCCCTGGGAGAAGGGAACTGGTCGGTCCCCGCGGCGGCGGCGTCCGACGGGACCGCACTCCTCCCGGTCGCCTCCGACGGCCCGGGCGACGCCTTCGCCGCTCTGCCGAGCACATGACGAAGGAGGGCGTCCTCACAGTGAGATCGGGCAGTACCCGCAGGGCAGGTCGGGTCCTCGGCGCCCGTGGTCGTCCCCGAACGGGCGAACCCGCCTCTCTCGCTTCGCCTTCTGAGCCCGACCCGCTGCGGGTCCATAGAGTATGCAGATCCGGACGCCCGATCCCTGGTCGACGTGTCCGGCGGGGGAGGGCCCCCGTCCCCTCGCAGGCGCCCTCCTCGTGGCGCCGTCCTGAGCCGCGAAGCCCCCGGTCCCGGAGGCCGCACGGTCCCGAAGGCCTCGGCGCCGCTCGGCCGGGAGGCCGGGCCGGCGGTAGCGCGCTCCGGCGCGGGGTCTGTTAGGTATTGCAGGAGAGGAAAGGAGGCGGCGACCGATGGAGGACTCCGGGCTGGGCCCCTTGGAGGCGGCCGTTCTCGACCTGCTCTGGGACACGGACGAGGAGATGAGCGTCCGCCAGGCCGTCGAGGCGCTGCCCGGGCGCACGCCCGCCTACACCACCATCTCCACCGTGCTGGAGAACCTGCGTCGCAAGGGCTGGGTGGACCGGCGGCGCACCGGCCGGGTCTGGTTCTACCGGCCGCTCCGCGACCGCTCCGTCTACGCCGCCCGGCGCATGCACGGCGCGCTCACCGACAGCGGCGACCCGCGCACCACCCTGCTCCGGTTCGTCGACGAGATGTCCCCCGAGGACGTCGACGTGCTGCGCTCCCTGCTGGCCGACGTGCCCCGCGAGGAGGACGCGTGACCGCCGCCGCGGCCGCCCTGGCCGCCGCGCTGCTGCTCGCCTGCGCCGGGCCGGCCCTGCTCGACCGGGTCGGGCGCGCGGGCGGCCTGGGCCCCGGCGCGATGCTGGCCCAGTGGACCCTGGCCACCACCGCATGGCTGCTCACCTGCGGCGCCCTGGTGGCCATGCTGGCCGCCGAGGTGATGGGCCCCGGCCTGAAGGGCTTCGTCACCGCCTGCGTCACCCTGCTGCAGGCGGTGCGCGCCAACGGCGCCGCCACCTGGTTCGGCGTGCTCGCGGCCGCCGCGGCGCTGGCCGGCGCCCGGTTCTGGTGGGTGACGCTGCACCGCGGCCGGGACGCTACCCGCCGGCGCCGCGAACACCGGCGCGGCCTGGTCTCCGGGGCCCGGCGCCGCACCGTCGGCGGGCTGCGGGTGTGGCTGGTCGAGGCCGAGCGGCCGGACGCCTACTGCGTCCCCGGCTCCGGCGTGGTGGTCACCCGGGGCACGCTGGAGGCCCTGTCCGCCCGGCAGATGCGCGCCGTCCTCGCCCACGAGCAGGCGCACCTGCGCGGCCGCCACCACCTGCTGGTGGCCTGGGCGCGGCTGCTCGACGCCGCCTTCCCCGGCGTCCCGCTGCTGCGCGCGGCCGCCCGCGAGGTCCCGGTGCTGGTGGAGTGGGCCGCCGACGACCGCGCCGCCCGGGCGGAGGGCGCGGCCCCGCTGCTGCACGCCCTGGGGGCGATGGCGGTCCCCGCGGCGCCGGCAGGGCGCGCCCCGCAGGCGCTGGCCGCCGACGGCGCCTGCCCGGTGCAGCGGGCGCGGCGGCTGCTCGGCCCCTCCCGGGGCGGCGGTGCCGCGCGGCGCGTCCTGGCCGCCGCGGCCGCCGCCGTGCTGCTCTTCACCCCGCCCGCGCTGACCTTCGGGGCGGCCGCCGTGACCGCCGCGACCTCCCCGCCCTGCACCTGCACGCTCTGAGCCGGGGCCCTCGTCCGCGGCGCCGGGCGCTCAGCCCACCCGGCCCACGCCGCCGAACAGGTACACCTCGGACACCGCCCCGACCTCGGCCTCCTCGGGCCGCCAGAGGGAGCAGGAGACCACGCCCGGCTCCAGCAGCTCGGTCCCGCTGAAGTAGCCCTCGATCTCCGCGCGCCCGCGGGCCGTGATGGGGGTGCCCCCGCGCTCGTTCATCTCGCGCATCACCTGGAGCATCGGCTCGCCGTGGATCTCGGCGGTGGAGTGGGTCAGCACCAGGTGGCTCCCGGGCGGGAGGGCGCCGACGAGCCGGGAGACGAGCCGGTACGACTCCTCGGTGTCCATGATGTGGTTGACCACGCCGAGCAGCATCAGCCCGATCGGCCGGTCGAAGTCCAGCGTCGCGGCGCTCGCGTCGAGGATCGTCGCGGGGTCGCGCAGATCGGCCTCGATGTAGTCCGTCGCGCCCTCGGGAGAGCTGTCCAGGAGCGCGCGGGCGTGCGCCATCACGAGCGGGTCGTTGTCGACGTAGACGATCCGCGACTCGGGCGCGAGGCCCTGGGCCACCTCGTGCGTGTTGTTCATCGTCGGCAGGCCGGTGCCGATGTCCAGGAACTGCCGGATGCCCGCCTCGCGGACCAGGTGGCGGACGGCCCGGATCAGGAAGGCGCGCTCGGCGCGGGCGCCGTCCGGGATGTCGGGGATGCGGGCCAGGACCTCGTCGCCGGCGGCGCGGTCGGCCGGGTAGTTGTCCTTGCCGCCCAGCCAGTAGTTCCACACGCGGGCGGAGTGCGGGACCTGCGGGTCGACGGCCGGGGAAGCGGAATCGCTCATCCAGGGCTCCACGGTGAGGGGGGGAAGGTGGTCGGGCCCGACGATTCCGTGCCGGCGGGCGCCGGTCAACTCGCGGCGCCCGCCGGACGGCGGGGCGGCCGGAACCGCCCCGCCGCCTCGGTGCGCGGGCCCTTCGGAGAGGGGGAAGGGCCCGCGCGCGCTCACCGTGCCGTCGGCGCGGCGGTCAGGGCGTCACGTCGATGACGCCGGTCCCGGCGTTCTGCTCGGCCTGGGCCCGGGCCTCTTCGGGGCCGAGGGCGTTGTAGGAGTAGGGGACGGTGAAGCCGGTGGTCGACTCCAGGTGCTCGTGCGGGCTGTCCTCGTAGGCGTTGTCCACCAGGTTCCAGTAGCCGGTCTCGTCGCTTCCGTACCACCAGCCGACCGGGCCCTGGATCTGCCCGGCGTGGCCGTCGACCGTGCCCGACCCGGTGCTCTCGAAGTAGTTGCCCTCGACGAGCACGTGCGCGCCCATGCGGGCGTTGATCGCCGAGGACGCGATGTCCTCGAAGTAGTTGTTGAGCATGTGCACGTCGGAGCGGCGGATGAGGGGGACGCGCGAATTGACGTTCTCGAAGTGGTTGTTCATGTAGGTGATCTTGTCCGAGGCCGCGTCCTCGCTGTCGCTGCTCGCGGTCAGCATCGTCTTCCACGAGTCGTGCAGGTGGTTCCAGGAGACGGTGATGTACTCCGAGCCGTTCTTGATGTCGATCAGCCCGTCGTAGTGGTCCTTGTCGGCGCCCTGGAACTCGTTGTAGATCTCGTTGTGGTCGAGCCAGACGTTGGAGCTGTCCGCCTGGACGCCGATGCCGTCCTTCTCGCCCTGGTCGATGTGGTGGATCTCCAGGTTGCGCACGACGACGTTGTGGGCGTTGCGGACGTTGATGCCGACGCCGTCGAACTCGCCTCGGCCGCCGACGCCCAGGAGCGAGACGTTCTCCAGGTCCTTGACGTCCATTTTGCTCTGGTCGAAGTCGTCGGCCGAGACCGTCTCGTCGATGTAGACGACCAGTCCCTCGCCGCTCTTGCCGCGGTGCTCCTTGAGCAGCTCGTACAGGGCGTCGCCGGGGCTGCCGTGGCCGCTGCCGGGCCAGTACTCGCTGAGCACGTACTCGTGGACGGTGCCGGCGCCGAAGCCGCCCGTGGTGCCGCCGTTCATCGAGGCGTACCCGACCGGGGCGTCCGCGGCCACGGCCGGGTCGGCGGCCGCCGGGGGCGCGCCGAGCAGGCCGGCGGCCAGGGCGCCGGCCGCCGGTACGGCCAGGGCGGCGGACCGGCGGCGGGGGCTCTGCGGGGTGCGTGCGGGTGACATGGGGGTGCCTCCTTGTCTCCTACTGCAGGGCCGGCGGGCGGCGCCGGGGCCGCCCGCACGAGAGAAAGCGCTTTCCTTTTCGAGTGCCCGGCGTCCGGCCGTTCCCCGCGGCCGGGCACCGGGGCCGGGCGGAGGCGGTCCGCCGCCCGGCCGCCGCGTCTACAGGTCGACCGGGCGACCGCCGAGGGTCACCACCAGGGCGCCGTCGGCGTCGAAGGACCACTCCAGCTCGCCGCCGTAGTCGGCGCACCGGGAGCCGTCGGACCCGGACCAGAACTGGTTGGAGCCGTCGGCGTCGCCGATGGCCCGGTCGGTGGAGCCGCTGTCGCACGAGGTGTTGCCCCGGAAGACCGAGGAGCCCCCGTCGAAGTTGAAGTTGCGCTCCCCGCTGCCGATGGACAGGTTGTCCGTCACCGCCATCGAGCCGGTGTTCCGGTTGTAGGTGAACCCGTGCTTGCCGTTGTCGTAGGCGATGTTGCCGGTGACCGTGTGGTCGACCCCGATGTCCTCGCCGCCCAGCTTGTATCCGTTGCGGTCGCCGTCGCCGGCCTGGGAGCCGTCGCTGAGCGTCCCGTTCTCCAGGGCCAGGGAGTCCTCGATGGTCACCGCGCCGATGGCGCCGGTCTCGGACTTGGTGTACAGGTCGTAGCCGTCGTCGATGTTGTTGTGCGCCACGGTGTGCCGGAAGACGTTGCCGGGCCCGACGGTGAGCTTGGGGGCGAACCCGTCCGCGTCCTCGCCGTCGGAGTCGGCGTTGTCGTGCGAGACCGCACTGATGATGAGGTTGTCGCTCGGCCAGTCGTCGCGCGGGGTGTCCGAGGAGATCCGCGAGAGCTGCAGCCCGGTGTCCCGGTTGAACCGCGTCACCGTGCCCTCGACGACGTTGTGGCTGCCGCCGACGAAGATCCCGTTGTCGCCCGCGTGCTCCACGGTGATGCCGCGCACGTGCCAGTGGTCGCCGTTGACGCGCAGGCCGCGGTTGGACGAGTCCTCGCTCTGTGCGGAGAAGTCCAGGACCGGCTCCTCGCCCGGGAGGGCGGCCAGCAGGGTACGGTCGCCCGCGGAGCCGTCGTTGCCGGGCTCGATGGTGACGGTCTCGGTGTAGCGGTAGGTGCCGCCGCGCAGGTAGATCTCCCCGCCGGAGGAGACGCGGGAGACCGCCGAGGCGAGCGTGGTGGGATCGGACTCGGTCCCGGAGGCGCCCTCGGTGCCGTCCGGGGCGACGTACAGCGCGTCCGCGCCGGGCGGGTCCTCCGGGTCGGTCGGGGGATCGCTCGGGCCGGTGGGCGGATCGGAGGGCTCGGTCGGCGGGTCCGTCGGCTCGGTCGGCGGGGACCCGGCGCCGTCGCCCACGGACAGGTCGTCGAAGGCGGCGGTGGCGTAGGAGGTCACCAGGGCCGTCCGCCCCTGCCGCCAGGTGCCGTCGGTCGCCGAGGCCACGCTCCGCCCGTCGACCGAGGCGCTGATCCGGTCGCCTTCGGCGGTGATGTCGAGGGTGTACCAGGCGCCGGTCGCGACGGACAGGGGGAGGGAGCCGATCACGTCGGCCTCGCTGCCGTCGACCGCCTGCAGCTCGGCCCGGTCGGGGAAGAGGGCCAGCCGGTACATCTTGGTGGCGCTGGTGGAGCGCGCCCCCAGGCCGACGAAGGAGCCGGAGTCCTCGAACTCCTGGGGCCGGACCCGGACCCGGGTCCGGTAGTCGGTCCAGGCGGAGTCGCCGCCGAACTGCCGCGCCAGCTCGCTTCCGAGCTTGGACTGCTCGAAGACCTGCGAGTCGCCGTCGGGGACGACGTCCCAGTGGCCGCCGGACTTGGACCAGCCGGTCGGCGGGCCGCTCTCGAAGTCCTCGGAGAGGAGCGTGTCGGCCGACGCCGCGCTCGCGGCGGCGAGCACCCCGGCGGCCACCGCCCCGGCCACCGGGACGGCCAGGGCGGCGTACCAGGGACGCCGGGGAATGCGGTTTCCTGACATGGAGGATGCCTCCTGGTCACTGCGTTTCATGCGGAAACGGTCGGCGGCGCGCGTTCCGGCGGGTGCGAGTACGGGGGTGCCCACCCGGCGGGGTGCCCGAACGGGCGCCGCGGTGATCGGTGACGTCGGATCCGGGCGGGCCGTGTGCCGTGGGGAAGTGGCCGCCCGGTGGGGAGGGGGTCGCTGTCAGTGAATTGAAAGCGCTTTCCGATGAACGTAAGCCTTCCCGCTCCGCGCGTCAACGGGAGGTATCGGAGATTCTTCGTCGGCGCAGGGCAGGGGGCCGCCTCCGGCGACCGCGCCCCGGCCGGCACCGCGGGCGTGACCGGATGCACTCAGTGCGTCGTTGCACCCAGTGCATCCGGCGCCCTAATCTGGCGGGTATGCAGGAGCAGCAGGGGTCCGCGCGGGGGGACCGGCGCGAGGCGTTGAAGGCGCGGCACCGGGGGGCGATCGTCGGAGCGGCCTCGGCGCTGATGCACGAGACCGACGGCGCGCACTTCAGCGTCGACCGGCTGGCCGAGCGTGCCGACGTCTCCCGGCGCACGGTCTTCAACCACTTCGGCTCCCTGGACGAGGTCGTCCTGGAGGTGCTCAGCCGGGAGCTGGAGTCCATCGTCGACGGCATCGACGCCGCGCTCGCCTCCGAGGACGCGGGCGCCGCGGCGGAGGCGGGCCTGTTCGACCGGCTGGTCGCCGCGGTGCGCGGCGGCGACCTGGTCGAGGTCGTCACCCGGCTCAAGCGCATCCTCGGCGGGGACGACCCCGAGCCCGGCCCCCGGCAGGCGATGCTCTTCGAGCGGGCCTTCACCGACTTGAACACGCGCCTGGCGGCGACCCTGCGGCGCCACCGGCCCGACGCCGACCCCTTCGCCGCGGACCTGGCGTGCGGCGCGTTCGTCGGCGGCTGCCTGGTGGCCATCGAGCACTGGGAGGCGGCCACCGGAGGCGCCGACACCGAGGAGTCCCGGCGCGTCTGGGACGGGCTGCTCGTCCGCATGGCCTCCACCGTCCGCTCCGGGTTCGCCCCCGGCGCCACCGCCCCCGGCGCGTCCTGACCGCGCGCCTTCCACCGCCCACCGACTGCAGGTGACCCATGGCTGAGTTCCTCTACAGAATCGGGCGCGCCGCGGCGCGCCTGCCCAAGACCGTGATCGCCCTCTGGCTCGCGGTCATGATGGCCGCCGGGGCCGCGTTCGCCCTGTTCTCCGGCGAGCTCGAAGAGAGTTTCTCCATCCCCGGCACGCCCACCGACGAGGTGAACCAGCGGCTGTCCGAGGAGTTCGACGGGATGGGCGGCGGCGCGGGCACCGTCGTCTACCGCACCGACGACGGCTCGGCCTTCACCGAGGACCAGAAGGAGGCGATCTCCCAGCGCGTCGAGGAGGCCTCCGAGGTCTCCGGTGTCGAGGACGCGATCGACCCCTTCGCCACCGAGGAGGAGCGGGCCGATCGGAAGGCCCAGCTGGAGGAGGGGCGCGAGCAGCTCGAGGAGGGCCGCGCCGAGCTCGAGGACGGCCAGGAGCAGCTCGACGAGGGGCGTGAGGAGGCCGAGGCCTCCGGCATGCTCGGGCAGCTGGAAGAGGGGCTGGACGCCCAGCAGGCCGAGATCGACGCCGGCCGGGAGCGGCTGGACGAGGAGGCCGAGACCCTCGAACAGGGCGAGGCCATGATGGAGATGTCCTCCGGCATCCGCACGGTCTCCGAGGACGGCGCCACCGCTCTGGTCAACGTCTCCTTCACCCAGGCCCAGGAGGAGGTGCCCCAGGAGACCAAGGACGCCGTCATGGCGGTCTTCGAGGACGACCCCGTCGACGGCGCCACCGTGGACTTCGCCAACGACATCGCGATGACCCTGCCCCACCTCTTCGGCCCGGCCGAGGCCGTCGGCCTGGTCGTCGCCGCGATCGTGCTGGTGGTCATGCTGGGCACCCTGGTCGGCGCCGGGCTGCCGATCCTGACCGCCCTGGTCGGCGTCGGCATCGCCACCATGGTCGCCATGTCGCTGTCCGGGGCGGTCCAGATGGCCTCGATCACCCCGATCCTGGGCCTGATGCTCGGCCTGGCCGTGGGCATCGACTACGCGCTGTTCATCGTCAACCGGCACCGGCGCCAGCTCAAGCAGGGCGTCGGCGTCGCCGAGTCCATCGGCCTGGCCAACGGCACCGCGGGCAACGCGGTGGTCTTCGCCGGGGCCACCGTGCTGATCGCGCTGCTGGGCCTGAACATGACCGGCATCGGGTTCCTCGGACTCATGGGCAGCGTGGGCGCCATCGCCATCGTGGTCGCGGTGCTGGTCGCGATCACCCTGGTCCCGGCGCTGCTGTCGCTGATCGGCGAGCGTGTCCTGTCCCGCCGTGAGCGGGCCGCCCGTGCCGGAGGCGGTGCGGACGGCGCCGGCGCGGCGTCCGGCGAGAGCGGGGACGGTGCCGCGGGGGCCGAGCGCGCCGCCGCGCCGCGCCCGATGTCGGCCTGGGGCGCCACCGGGCGCGCCGTGGCGGCCGTGGCCGTGCTCGGCGTCATCGCCCTTCCCGCCCTCGACCTGCGCCTGGGCATGCCGGACGGCTCCTCCGAGCCGGCCGAGTCGACCCAGCACCGCGCCTACACCGCCATCGCCGAGGAGTTCGGTGAGGGGCAGAACGGCCCGCTCCTGGTGGCGGCCGACCTGCCGGGCGGTCCGGACGACGAGGCCGCCGAGGACAAGGCCTCCGACTACGAGTTCCAGGTCGCCGAGGAGATCTCCGCGACCGACGGCGTCTCCGCGGTCGCGCCCATCGACACCAACGACGACTCCACCCTGGCCATCTTCCAGGTCGTGCCGGAGGAGGGGCCCAGCAGCGCCTCCACCGAGGAGCTGGTGCACACGCTGCGCGACACGGAGCCGATCCGGGGCACCGGGCCGCTCGGGGTGGCGGGCATGGCCAGCGGGAACATCGACATCTCCGAGACGCTGAGCGAGGCGCTGCCCGGCTACCTCACGGTGGTCATCGGCCTGTCGCTGGTCATCCTGCTGCTGGTGTTCCGCTCGCTGTTCGTGCCGGTCGTGGCGACACTGGGCTTCATCCTCTCCTTCTTCGCCGCGCTCGGCGGGGTGGTCGCGGCCTACCAGTGGGGATGGCTCGGCGGGCTGATCGGACTGGAGAACCAGGGGCCGGTGCTGAACTTCCTGCCGACGCTGCTGGTGGGCATCCTGTTCGGCCTGGCCATGGACTACATGCTGTTCATCGGCACCGGCATGCGCGAGGCCTACGTGCACAAGGCGCCGGCGCGGTTCGCCGTGGTGCAGGGGCTGCGGGCCGGGCGCGCGGTGGTCACCGCCGCGGCGATCATCATGATCTCGGTCTTCGGCGGGTTCATCTTCTCCGAGACGGCGATGATCAGCTCGATCGGGTTCGCCCTGGCGTTCGGCGTGCTGCTCGACGCGTTCGTGGTGCGGATGGTGCTGATCCCCGCGCTCATGCACCTGGCCGGGGACGCGGCGTGGTGGCTGCCCAAGTGGCTCGAACGGCTGCTGCCCGACATCGACGTGGAGGGGTCCGCCCTGGAGCGGCGCCACTCCGCCGGGCACGCGGACGGTGATGCCGGGGGCGGTGCCGGGGACGGCTCCGCCCCAGAGGCGGAACCCTCCGCCGATCAGGAGGGCACGACCGTGAGCACCGACCGGCGCTGAGGCGCCCTCGGGGACGGCGACCATTCGGCCCCCTGCCGGACCATCGGGTCCCGGCAGGGGGCCGCAGTGTGCGCGTCGGCCACGGAGGCGCCGGGGCTTAAGCGTCGATGGGGACGGTGTAGGGCTCTGAGCAGCCCAGCGATGGAGTCTGCAGGAGGCTGACGGTGGCGCTCGGGTCGCCCTCCGGCCGGTTGGTGACGGTCAGTTCGCAGACGGCGCCCTTGCCGGTGAGGGGGTACCAGAACCAGGTGTCGCCGACGGGGGAGCGGTCGACCGGCCTCCAACCGTCCTTCCCGTGGCGGAAGGCGATGAGTTCGACGATCGCCTCGTACTCCCCGGAACGGTGCGCGGTCAGGGCGATTTTCAGGTCCGAGCCGAGTGTGGTGGTGGCGATGCGGTGGGTCGCGGGGCCGGACGCGGAATCCGCGGTCGGAGCGGCCGGCCCGCTCTGCCCGGCCTGTTCATTCGATCCGGCCGTCGCACCTGCGGCGGCCGTTGCGGTGAGCAGCAGCGCCGGCACGGCTGCGGCGGTGAGTAAGGCGCGCCCGGCGCGGGGCCGGGCCGAGGACGGGAGCGGCATGGCGTCTCCTGGGGTCCGATCGGCGGCTTCCTGAGAAGCCGCTGGCTCTTATCCAGATGACGTCCTGCACGGCCGGCGGGTTGACCGCTCGGGTGACTTGGCCTGTGTGCCAATACGCCGACGGGCGACAGGGGACCCGCCCGCCGCCCGGGGGCGCCCGGCCTATGCGTCCGTGTTCATGGGCCCGGTCGCCACGTACACGGTGTTGGAGGACTCCCCACCCTGGAGCGGGTTGGGGAAGCGCACCTCTTCAGCGCGCGCGGAGGCGAAGACCTGGGACAGCAGAGAGGTGAACTCTTCGTCTGGGGCGTCGTTGGACCACAGGGCGAACACCCCTTCGCCGGTGAGCATCCGCCCGGCGAAGGCGCGCAGGCCGTCGGCCGTGTAGAAGGCGGCGTGCGCCGGGTTGAGCACGTGGCTCGGCGAGTGGTCGATGTCCAGGAGGACCGCGTGGAACGGGCCCCCTTCGGGCGGTTTGAGCGCGGCCAGGTCCTCGTCTCCGCGCGCGATGGCGAAGAAGTCGCCGTGCGCGAACGAGCAGCGGTCATCGGCGGACAAGGTCGCGCCCGCGGGGATGAGCCCTTCGCGGTGCCACTCGATGACCGGCCCGAGGGTCTCGACCACCACGAGTTCGGCGACGCGCTCGTCGGCCAGGGCGGTCTGCGCCGTGAACCCGAGCCCGAGCCCCCCGACCGCGACGCGGACCCCCTCATCGGGCAGGGCGGGTTCGGCCAGTGCGAGGCGGGACATCTCCTCTTCGGCCGCGGTGAAGGCGCTGGACATCAGGAACTCGTCACCGAGCTTGATCTCGTGCACCTCGTATCCGAGCGCCGGGTCGTGCCTGCGGCGCAGACTGATGTCGCCCATGGGCGTCGGGATCAGGTCCAGCACTCGGAATCGTGCACTCATGGAGGTCCTGTCGTGGTCGGTGGCGGCCCGTGCCGGTCGTCTGTGTCGGCCCGTGCCGACCCGACCATCGTGGCAGGAACGGTGCCCTGCCCGGTCCTGCCTGGGGCGGTCCGTCACCTCGTCCGGCGCGCGACCTCCGCAAGGAAGCGAAGGAAGAGGAGGCCATGCCGGCATCCGGTGCGGGGACGGTCAGCCCGGCCAGGCGACGGGGCCCGGCGGCCTTGTCGACCTCGGAGAACCTCTACCGGTACCGCCCGTCCTTCCCTTCGGTCCGCGAACGCACGAGGGCGGTGGCGCCGGTGACCGCGATGAGGAGCGCGAGGGCCGCGAGCAGGGGGCCGGGGCCGAGCGCTTGCAAGGCGCGGGCGAGTTCGGCCTGCACCGTGGTGGCGGCGTCGATCACCGGGTTCTGGGCGTCCTTGCCGGAGAGCACCTGCACCTCGTACCAGCCGTAGTAGGCGACGTAGGCGCCGGCCAGGAGCAGCAGGACTCCGCTCGCGCGGTTGATGTAGGGCAGGGCGCGGCGCATTCGGGCGGCGATGCCCTGTCTGGCCAGGGCGGTGCCGATGGTGAGCACGGCGACCACCAGGGCCATGCCGGCGGCGTAGGCGGCGAAGACGCCGACGGCCCCTGCTGCGCCCCCGGTGGTCGTGGCGCTGGCCATGACCGCGAGGAAGGGGGCCACGGTGCAGGAGAGGGATGCGGTGGCGTAGGCGGTGCCGTAGGCCGCGGCCCAGCGCACCGACCGGGCGGGGCGCCCGGGGGAGGGGGCCCGGACGGCGGGCACCGACAGCGATCGCCCGGCCAGCAGCCACACCCCCAGGGCGGCCAGCAGCAGACCGATGGCCACGGTCACCCAGGGCAGGTAGCGCTCCAGTGACAGCGCGAGCGGGACGGCGATGAGGGCGAACAGGCCGAAGACCGCGATGAAGCCGCTGGTCATGGCAACTGTGGTGGCCAGCGCCCGCCCCAGGGCGCGGCTCAGGGGCGCCTTCCTGCCCGGAGAGTCGGGCCCGTCCGTTCCACCGGGCGCGTCGGGCTCCTCGGCCACCAGCATGGCCACATAGCCGGGCAGCAGGGCGAAGCCGCAGGGGTTGAGGACCGCCAGCATTCCGGCGGCCAGCGCGATCGCGAAAGGGGCCTGGTCCATGCTCAGCCGAGCACCTCTTCGGAGATGCGCTGGTCCAGGTCCTCCTCGCTGATCTTCCCGGAGTAGGTCAGGAAGGTGCCCGACTCGCGCAGGAAGGAGAAGGAGGGCTGGATCGTCACCTCGAAGCCGGACCAGATGGAACCGTCCTCGTCGATGATGTGCCGCATCCCGCCGGTGTCCGTGGAGTCCACGAACTCCTTCATCTCGTCGGTCGCGCCGTTGCCCGCGACGCCGATGAACTCCACCTCGCCCTCATAGCGCTCGGCGGCGTCCATCACCGAGGGGGCCTCGCCGCGGCAGATGGTGCACCAGGGCGCCCAGAACCACAGCACGACCGGCTTGCCGTGCAGTTCGGCGCCGTCGATCTCGCCGCCGTCGACGGTGGGCGCGGTGAAGTCCAGCGCTTCCGGGGTGCCTTCGCCGGAACCGCCGCCGCCGGCCCCGGACTCCTCCGCAGGAGAGGAACCGTCCGGGCCCTCGCCACCGCCGTTCCCGCCCTGCGCCCCGCACCCGCTCAGCGCGACCACGGCGGCCACCGCCCCGGCGGCGAGAGCGCGGAAGGGAGTGCGTTCCATGGTCACCTCATCTGCATCGGATCGCCCCCACCCAGTCTGGGGGCCATCGGGAGTACTCACTCCGCTCCCTCACCCGCTGATTCGGAGCCGGGCCCCAACGGGCGACCGGCCGACCGCCCCCGGCGCCTCTCCGGCGTCGCGGCCGGTGAATCCGGTTTCGACGGGACCAACCACCGCCGCATCGGGCCCTCGCGCGAGGGCCCGAAGGGCTTGTCACGGGCGCTGCCCTCGGGGCTGCCGTAAGACGCTGTGCCCAAGCTGCACCGAACCGGGAGATCCGGCCCAGGTTCGGGCGACCGTCGTCGGCCATGCGACGAGCGGCCCCTCCCGAGGGGAGAGGCCGCGCGCTGGAGTGCCGGGGGATGTGGACCCGGCACTCACGAAGCGGACTTCAGGAGCCGGTCAGGCGATCAGTAGCCCCGCCGGTGATCGGGGTCGTCGGGACGGTACTTCGGCACCGAGCCGTCGGACCCGTACCGCGGGTCGCGGCCCTGCGGAGCGCCGCCTCCCGGACGGCCGCCCTGCTTGCCGAGGAACTTCGACGCCTGGCCGAGGGCCTTGTCGATGTGCCGGTCGTACTTGCCGCCGGTGCGCTTCTTCACGGTCTCACCGGCCGTGCGCAGGTGCCGGTTCGCCTTGTCGGGGTTCCGCCGAATGAAGCTGAAGGCCTGGCGGAGCAGGCGCTGCAGGTTGGCCAATGCGCTCACCTCGTACATGCAAGCATTCGTCGGCACGTTCCATGACGCGACATGTCGCGTCACTACCGAGTCTAGGCAACGGTCAAGCCCGACGGCGGCCCCGCGCGCTCCGCGGCGGTCGACGTCCGTCCCTCCTGCGCCGAGCGGTCACCGTCAAGCAGGACCGACCGGAGAGCACCGCGCCTCCTGCCACCTTCCATCTCTCTCGCTCCCTTGGCGGTGACCCTAGGGGCGCGACGATCCGCGCCTCAGGAAGACCGGCGCTTTCGTTCGAGGCCCGGTCCGGCCGCCTGCAACCGTGCTGGGATTGTCGGTGCCGAGAGCTTTGATACGTGCCACTCTTCTGTACCGATTGCGGAGAGGTGAGTGTGTGTGGCCGCGTCCGATGACGACCTGCTGTTGACGCCGTGGGCGAAAAGTTCCAAAGAGGGAGTCCATCCGCTTATCTGCCATCTGATCGACACGATGGAGGTCTCCCGTCTCCTCTACGGCCTCTTCCTCGGTCCGAAGGTGCGGGAGGAACTGGAGCGCGTGTTCTCGCCGCTGGCCGGGAGCGCCGAGCAATGGGTGTCTCTGCTGTGCGGCCTGCATGACCTGGGAAAGTATTCACCTGCGTTCCAGTCCCTGGTCCTGGAAGTCGCTCAGAAGCGCTTTCCTGAGAGCGAGCACCGGATCTTGGAGGTCTGTGCGCCCGCGCGAAAGCTGGCGAACCTCGACACCAAGCATGGACTGACCACGGGGGTGCACCTCGATGGAATGCTCCACGAGCTCGGAGTCCACACGTCCGACAGGATCGTGCTCAGTCAAGTTCTGGCCGGACACCATGGGTACATCCCTTCGGCGGGCGAGATCAGGAACCTGAGCCGGCCGAGGGGAGGCCGGCACAAGAAGGACATCGGTGACGGGCAGTGGCGGCAGGGACGGTCCGCCATGGTCCGCAGGGTCGCTGCGCTCGGAGGGCTGGACTTCGGAGACGCCCGATGGCCCGAGGTGCGAGTGCCGTCCCAGATGGGGCTGGTCGGGCTGGCGGGCCTCACGACGATCTCCGACTGGGTGGCCTCCGACACGAGGTTCTTCCCGTACGAGGAGGAACCGGAGTCGCTGGAGGCCTATCGCATCCGCGCCGCGGAGCGGGCACAGGAGGCTCTGCGCTCGGTCGGATGGCGGGCATGGACCCCGGGTGAACGCACCGGTTTCACGCAGATCTTCGGCGACGGATCACCGCCCTTCCCCCTGCAGCGGAGGGTGGAGGAGGCGGTCGAGTCCTGCGAGGAGCCGGGCGTGCTGGTGATAGAGGCGCCCACCGGTGAGGGCAAGACCAAGGCCGGACTCCAGGCGGCGGCGCGACTCGTGCACCGGCTGGGGCTGGGCGGACTCTACTACTCGACGCCGACCAAAGAGCTCAGCAGGCAGGCCTACGACGATGTACAGGACCTGCTCAAGGGGACCGGCTCCGATCTCGAGGTCAACCTCGTCTACTCGGGCGCGGCGAAGGAGCAGAAGCAGGCCAGAAAGGACGAGGCGGCCGGCACGATCACCCCGAGCGGTGTCGGTGCCGAGGACGACGCGGGGACGGAGGAAGGGGCTCAGGACCCCTGGGAGTGGTTCACCAGGAAGAAGGGGCTGGCCTTCCCCATCGGTGTGGGCACCGTCGACCAGGCGGTCAAGGCGGTGATCCGGGGAGGCCACAACTTCCTCGGTATGGCGGCGCTCAGCAACAAGGTCGTGGTGATCGACGAGGTGCACGCCTACGACTCCTACACCGGCCGCATCATCAAGCAGCTCCTGTGGTTCTGCGGCCGGTTGGGAGCCCCGGTGGTCCTGATGTCGGCGACTCTGCCCGCGGACCAGCGAGCCGAGCTGATCGAGCATTGGCATGCGGGTGCCGATTCGCGTCCGGTGGACCCCGAGGCCGCTTCCGTGACCTCCCCGGGGACGTGGAACGTGCAATGGAGCCCGGACTCGGCCGGCGCCTTCGAGGTCGATCCTTCGTCGTTCGCTCGGGACCGAGGCCCTGTCCAGGTCGAACACCTCGGGGACGCTCCCTCGGAGATCGCGGCCCGGGTGGCGGACCTCGTGGGGGAGGCCGGAACGGCCCTGGTCGTGCTCAACACGAAGGACCGGGCGAAACGCGTCCGCGACGAGCTGAGGGCCCGTCTCGCCGACGCCGCGGATCCTCCTGCAGTGGTCCACTTCGACGGTGAGCACCAGGGGGCGGAGCGCAGGGAGATCAAGCGGCGCATCGACGTGCACATCGGGAAGACGTCGCCCGAGAGCCGCCATGCGGTGGTGGTGGGGTCGCCTGTGCTTGAGCACGGAATAGACCTTGATGCGGATGTGCTGGTCTCCGACCTGTGTCCGATCGACCTGCTGTTCCAGCGGGCTGGTCGGCTGCACCGTCACGACCGTTGTGGTCGCCCCTCCCATCTGGCCAGGCCCACCCTGTACGTCGCCGACGTCGATCCCGCCGAGCGCGCGGCCAGGCCGCCTTCGAAACGAACGAGCCTGGTCTTCACGACACACGTCACCAAGGTCTACGGAGCGTGGATCCTCGGGCGTACGCGCATGCTTCTGCAGCAGGTCCTTCGAGTCGGCGAGTGGGACCCCATGTCCGAGATCGGTAAGCAGATCCACCGTCTCTATGTGAGCTCGGAGTCTCTCGTCGAGGAGGGATGGGAGTGTGCCTGGCATGTGGCGCAACAGCGGTACGAGCAGGCACTGGAGAGGGAGGAGGCCGACGGCCGCGAAGTCCTCGTGCCGATGCTCGGCGAAGCGGCGATGATCGACCGCCTGACGATGCGGCGGGCCCCGGCGGGCCGGACCCGTCGGTCGTCCGGACCGGACCGTTTCACCGAGAGCAGAGGGCGGTGACGGTGGGTCTCCGGGGGAGACCCACCTACGACTGAGGCTGCCTAGACCGGGAGTACGATGACCAGGACCAGGACGCACACGATGGCGATGCAGAGAGTGACGGCGAGGCTCAGCGTGAGCCACGGAGGGAACAGGACGCTGCTAGAGAACGTGATCATCTCGTGGGGGGCCTCTCCACTTTGGCGTCAGAGTCGAGGGCGACACTATCACCAAGTACGCATGCGCGCGGTTAGTTGCCCATCGGGCCTCACCTCTGAGGTAGGCTCGCGTCTGTCCCGGGCAGTCCTGGGGTGGTCCGTACGCTTGCGCTCGGATAGTGAACGCCCCGCACAGGCGGGGATGGAGAGTGGCGACAACGCCTCTGCGTTGTCGCCACTTCTTGTCACCTCGAACGGCTAGGGTCGGGGTCTCCCTACCTCTCGGAGTGGTCTGTGTCCCCTGGGTATTACAGCCTGCTCGACGAGCCCTGGATCCCTGTGGTCACGAAGTCGGGCGAGTCGGCACGGCTCGGTATCAGTGATGTGTTCCGTGAGGCGCGCGAACTGCGGTGCGTCCGGGGTGAGTCGCCCGTGGTGACGGCCGCCCTTCACCGGTTGCTGCTCGCGTTCCTGCACCGGGTCCACCGGGGCCCGGCCGACGGTGAACATTGGGCCGCACTCTGGAATAAAGGGCCGTGTATCACCTCTCTGACGCAGTACGAAGTGAAGCACCGGAACGCTTTTTGGCTCCTCGGAGGGGAGCGTCCCTTCTTCCAATGCCCCGGTCTGTCCGAGGTGCAGCCCAAACCGGCCAGCCAACTGATCCTTCATCGGGCCACGGGGAACAACACCACCCTCTTCGACCACACTGTGGACACCGACCGGCCGGTGCTGCCTGCGGATGTCGCCGCACGCTGGCTGGTGGCGGTCCAGGCCTTCGACACCGGGGGCATCAAGACCTTCTACAAGGCGCCGGGCCGCAAGAGCGCCAAACCCGCCCACGGCAACTTCTTCGGCACTGTCCTCCTTGAGGGGGGGACCCTGTGGGAGACCTTGATGCTGAACGCGGTCATCTATGATCCCGGCAAGGGACTGCCGCTCGGCTTGGGCGACCCCGGTGACTGCGCGGTCTGGGAGCGGGAAGGTCCTCCTGGTCTCGAACCCGACGAGAACGCGCGACCGCGCGGATGGACACGGTTGCTCACCCTGCCTTCGCGCAACGTCCTTCTACACGGGGTGGAAAAGGACGGCGTCCCGCATGTGGACGGCGTCGTGATATCTCCGGGCGAACAGCTCGACAAGGAGCACCTGACCTCGGAGGCCATGGCGGCCTTCCGCAAGAGCGGCGCGCGGCAGGCGACCACCGTCCCGGTGCAGCTGGAGATGCTGCGCGGAGCGTGGCGCCATGCCGACGACCTCCTCAACCCCGGCCAGAACGAGCACGGGAGGCCCGTGACCGTGGAAGACGTGGCCACGCATGTCGAGCACGACAGGCTGAGCATGACTAAAGAGGTCACCCTGCGAGTGTTCGGCCAGAAGCTCATGTCCAACCCCGGCGCGGTCGAGTACTGGTCGGAGGAGGCCCTTCCCATCAAGCTGGCCCTCCTGGTGGCGCAGGACCGCGGCTGGGGGGTGAAACCGCTCTTCGGCCAGGCGGTGAAGCTCGCCGATGAGGTGGGTACAGGGCTCCAGCAGATGCTGCGCACCTACCGGGAAGAATTTCGCGCCAAGTTCGAGCCTCACAAGCACTGGAGTTTCCTTGCGGAGCGGTACTGGCCGTTCCTTGAGACCGGGTTCGCGCGCCTCCTGCATGACGTCGGGGATTTGGTCGCGCACCGAGAGCCGGACGATCCCGGCGCCCAAGACGAACTCCGCCGACTGTTCGTCGAGTGGGGGGAGAATGTGCGGCGCACGGCCGACGATGCTCTTCACACGTGGCTCGACCGCTACCCGGGAGACGTTCCCCGTCAGATCCGCACCGTGGCCAAGGTAGAGATGATCGCGCGCTCGAACCTCAAAAAGGCGTCCGGCGTGTACAAGCACGAGATCGACCAGTACATCGGGTGAAAGACGGAGTCGTGGAGAACCAGAAACCGGAGTTCCCCCACCGGGAGTTCGTTCACAAGCTTTACCGACTAGGGCGGAAGCTGCACTCATCGGACCGGCACGCAGTCGCACAGGCCCGGCGACAACGGGCGCGGCTTCGGCGTAGTCTCACCGATGATCGGTTCGTCGGTGACGTATACGAGATCCTCGTGCCGTGCGAGGTTCCCAGGGCGCACGAACCCTCCTGCCTACTGCTCGCCGGCCTCTTCGCGCTCCACCCTGACGGCGAGACCGATCCGAAGCGGCGATGGCGATTGTGCGCGGCCCTCGCCGAGACGGGATCGCCTACCGCCGCGGACGCCCGCGTGCGCCAGCTGATCGGTTCCAACGAGAACGGGGCCTTGGAGCACTACCTGCGCCAATCGGTGCGTCTCATCGCGACCGCTCCGGTTGCCCGACCACTCGATTACGAACAGCTTCTGTGGGACCTGATCCGCCTCCGCGGCGGTGACGAGGAGAAGGCCCGCACCGTCCGCCTGGACTGGGCGCGGGACTTCCGCCGCCAGATGTACATGAGCCAGCACTCCAGCACGAAGGAAGCGACCTGACCGCCATGATCATCGAGCTGCACCTCCTCCAGTCGTTCCCGACGAGCAATCTGAACCGGGACGATCTGGGCCAGCCCAAGACCGTCACCTTCGGAGGAGCGCTGCGGGGACGCGTCTCCAGCCAGAGCCTCAAGAAGGCCGCGCGTTCACTCTTTCCCGAGGTCGGCCTCGCCGAGGGCGAGACCGCCTGGAGGACCAAGCGGTTGCTGCTGCAGGCGGCGCACGAGCTGACGCCCGGGGAGGGAGAGCCGGGCGAAGAGGAGCACGCGATCGTACGCGAGGCCCTTCAGCAGATGGGCTTCGGACTCGACACCAACGACCTGACCGAGTACCTGCTCTTCGTCGGGACCGGGGCCGTCGATGACCTCGCCGCGTTCTGCCGGGACCACCGCGAGAGGCTGCTCACGGATGCCGAGGCCCGCAAGAAGGAGCAGAACAGCAAGGGGGCGCCGAAAAAGAAGAAGGCGACCGACGAAGCGAAAAAGGTCGCCGACAGGATCCTCGACGCTCGCCGTGCAGTTGACATCGCCCTCTTCGGGCGCATGGTCGCCGACAACAAGGACTTCAACGTCGACGCGGCCTCCCAGGTCGCCCACGCCCTCTCCACCCACTCGGTCGCGAGCGAGTTCGACTTCTACACGGCCGTGGACGACCTCAAGCCCGACGACGAGGCCGGCGCGGACATGATGGGCACGGTCGACTTCAACGCGGCGTGCTACTACCGCTACGCCAACCTGGACACCGGCCAGCTGCGGCACAACCTCTTCGGCAAGGAAGCGAAGCTGGACGAGGACGACGAGGACCTGCTGAAGCGGGCCGTCAGTGCCTGGCTCAACGCGTTCATTCGGGCCGTCCCCAGCGGCAAGCAGAATTCCATGGCGGCCCTCACCATGCCCGACACGCTTCTGGCGGTCGTCCGTGACAGCGGAACCTGGAACCTCGCCAACGCCTTCCTCGACCCGGTGCCCGGCAAGGGGGTCATGGGCACGTCGACGGAGCGGATGTGGCAGCACTTCACCCGCCTGCGGAGCTTCTACGGCGATGAGGAGATCCGCACGGTCGCGATGGCCTCCCTGTCCGGTGACCTCGACGGGCTCCAGGTCCCCCAGGGGGAGCAGGTCGGGAATCTTCGCAAGTTCACCGAAGCCGTCCTGGGAGGGGCCGTCCGTGGCTGACGCAGTGCTCGCGCTGCGCTTCGACGCGCCGATGCAGTCCTGGGGCGTGCGTTCGCGTTTCACCCACCGAGACACGGCACAGGAGCCGACCAAATCGGGGGTGGTGGGGCTGCTGGGCGCCGCGGCGGGGGTCGAGCGCACCGACCGGGAGCGCCTCGTGGATCTCGCGTCCCTGCGCATGGCCGTGCGGGTCGACCGCGAGGGCATCGTCGAGCGCGACTACCAGGTGACCACCGACGTTCCGACGACCCGGGGGACCGGGCACCGCAATGTCGTGAGCCACCGCTACTACCTGGCCGATGCGCTCTTTCTCGTCCTGCTGCAAGGGGAGCTCGGCTTCCTGGAGCGATTGGCCGCGGCCGTCCGCCGGCCGCACTGGCCCCTGTTCTTCGGCCGCAGGGCCCACGTGCCCGCCTCCCCGCTGATCATTGCCGAGGAGCGGGGGTTCGGAACGGGGATCCGCCCGGAGGGCACCCTGGAGGAGGCCCTTCGGGAGCACCCCTGGCAGGAGGAGGACCGAGAGCTCCGGGGCGGGGCGGAGACCGATCCGCTGCTGCGCGCCGTGGTGGAGGTCCCCGCCGAGCACACCGATGCCGAGGCGCGCTACGACGTGCCCGTGACGTTCGAGTCGGGCAATCGCGAGTTCCGGCAGCGGTACGTGCGCGTCTGCCATGTTCCGATTCCTGGATCGAGGGAGGGAGGAGCCGCATGATGTACCTGAGCCGACTCCGCCCCAGTCTCCGCTCGCGCGACTACCGACGTGACCTCGCCGACGTGCAGCACATGCACCGCACCCTCATGTCGGTCTTCCCTGAGGTCGTGTCCGGCGGGTCGGCGCGGCAGGAGAACGGGCTGCTGTGGCGCCTGGACAGGACCGATTCCGGCCACGTGCTGCTGGTGCAGAGCGCCCTCGAACCGAATTGGGGGGACCTGCCGTCCGACTACCTGGCCGTCCCCGCGGAGACCAGGGAGATGGACAGCGTGTTCTCCGCGATCACCCCGGGTCGCACGCTCCACTTCCGGTGCACCGCCAATCCCACGCGCGTCGTGCGGGACCCGAATGACCCGAAGGCCGATCGCGGCCGGCGTGTGGCACTGCACGATGAGAAGAGCCGGCTCGGCTGGATCGCCCGCAAGGGGGAGCAGAACGGGTTCGTGATCCCCGCGACCTCGGACGGGGCGATGGCGGTGGACGTGACCCCCTTGCCTCCGAAGATCGGGTACAAGTCCTCCTCCGCCGGGCGGAACAAGATCACGGTGTCGGCCGCACAGTACGACGGCCGGCTGGTGGTGACCGACGCCGACGCCTTCGTCGAAGCCGTCCGCTCGGGGCTGGGACGGGCGAAGGCCTATGGGTGTGGTCTGATCAGCCTGGCCCCTGCCGTCTCTGCGTAATGGAGGCTCGCGGGGTGGCAAGTCCCACGGGTGCGGTCTGCTCAGTCTGGCGCTGCTGGGAGGGGCCGATGAGTAGCGACTACTCCTCGGGGGCGCGCCGCAAGCTCGCCTCACCGACCCTTGCGATGCTGCCGCGAGTTTCCGATGGCCTGGCCTTCCTCTACATCGACATCGCCCGCGTCGAACAGACCGACACCGGCGTCTGCGCGGTGGTCGAGCCCGAGGACGGCGACATTCAGCGCACCTACCTGCCTACGGCGTCGCTGGCCTGTGTGCTTCTCGGGCCGGGGACCTCCATCACGCAGCGGGCACTGTCGACCTTCATGCGGCACGGCACCACCGTGATCGCTACGGGGTCGGGCGGCGTCCGCTGCTACGGGGCGCTCCAGCCCACCGACCGCTCCACCTACTGGCTGGAGCGGCAGGTACACGCCTGGTCCGACCCCAAGGCGCGACTGGAGGTCGCCCGGCGCATGTACGAGTTGCGCTTCCGGGAGGACATCGCCCCGGGGACCCCTCTCGAACGCATGCGCGGAATCGAAGGCCAGCGGATGAAGGCCCTCTACCGGGCGCTCGCGCAGCGCCACGGCCTGAAGCCGTTCAAGCGCAGCTATGACCCCGAGGACTGGGACGACCAGGATCCGGTGAACCAGGGGTTGTCCGCGGCCAGCGCGGCCTTGTACGGACTCGCCCACGCCGTCATCAGTCACCTGGGCTGCTCGCCGGCGCTGGGGTTCGTGCACTCCGGCAAGCAGCAGTCGCTGGTCTATGACATCGCCGACCTGTACAAGGCCGAGGTCACCGTTCCCCTCGCGTTCTCTCTGGCGCGCTCGTCCAACCCGGAAGGCGATGCCCGCCGCAGGCTCCGGGAGGATTTCCGCCTCTACCGCCGCCTCCCACGGATGGTCCGGGACCTCCAGTGGCTTCTCGACCCTGACCGGCCCGAGCGGGACGAGGACGAGGAGGAGGAAGAAGAGGAGTCCGTTCGGCTGGTCGAACTCTGGGACCCCGACAAGGGCAGTGTTCCGGGCGGCACGAACTACGGCGACGACGTGGCCTGAGGGGGAGTGGCGTGGCGAACATGGTGGTCATCGCGACTGCGGCCGTTCCCCCTCGTGTTCGAGGCGCGCTGAGCCGCTGGATGATCGAACCCAGGGCGGGGCTCTACGTGGGAACCCTCTCGGCCCGTGTGCGTGAGGAACTGTGGGAGGTGGTCAGTGCCTCACTGGGGGAGGGGTCGGCGGTGTGCATCCATCCCACGGACACTGAACAACGATTCCTCGTCCGCACGGCCGGCCCCCAGCGCCGGGAGGTCATCGACTACGAGGGCCTTCAGCTCATCCAGATGAATCCGGAGGAGCATCGCGACATGGAGGATGAGTCCGGTGGATGGCCTGTCCCTGAGGGATGGTGAAGGACTGATGAATGCGAAGAGTAGTCGTTTGATTACATAACTCTCTGTCAAGAGGCTGGTTTTTGATAAAGAAATGGTAACGCACTAAGTCCTCGCAGGTGGGCAAGTGCGAGCCCCACGCCCGTGGGGATGGACCGAGCCCTGACCCGATCGAGTCCGTGTAGACGATGCGAGCCCCACGCCCGTGGGGATGGACCGCCGTCCGGCGTGGTCACCTCCGCCTCCAACCAGCGAGCCCCACGCCCGTGGGGATGGCCCCAGGATCGCGGTCGCCGCGATGTGCCCGGCGAGGCGAGCCCCACGCCCGTGGGGATGGACCGCCGTCCGGCGTGGTCACCTCCGCCTCCAACCAGCGAGCCCCACGCCCGTGGGGATGGACCCAGGATCGCGGTCGCCGCGATGTGCCCGGCGAGGCGAGCCCCACGCCCGTGGGGATGGACCGCCGTCCGGCGTGGTCCCCTCCGCCTCCAACCAGCGAGCCCCACGCCCGTGGGGATGGCCCCAGGATCGCGGTCGCCGCGATGTGCCCGGCGAGGCGAGCCCCACGCCCGTGGGGATGGACCAGTCACGCCCCGTTTCGCCTTACGCTGGGATCTGCGAGCCCCACGCCCGTGGGGATGGACCGCCTCGGTGGTCAGGGCGTCCCACCATCCCTCGGCGATCCCCACGCCCGTGGGGATCGGCCGCAGTCCCTGCGGTCTGTCCCGCCCACCAACCCGAGATGAAACGAGGGAACCCGTGCGCGCTCACCGCTTCCAGGGCTGGCTCCTTGACCTGATCAAGAACAGCGGTGACCCTGCCATCAACCAGGCCGCGACGTTCGAGACGTCCGGATACACCGAACGGCCCTACGGCATCGTCCTGCAGCTCTCCAACGGCGGTCAGGTGTACCTGCAGATCGTGCGCGGATCCTCCGGAGACGGCTCCGACAAGCTGGACGAGGAGCCCATCGTCGAGGGCGAACCTCCAGCCCCTGTAGAGGCGCACCCGATCGGTGAGGGCGGCCGGATCCGGTCAGCGGACGTGGAAGGGTACTTGGCGGCGCTCATCACCAACGCCCAGTCGCGGGAGGTCAGCGGCGTGGAGCGGTTCTCCGAGCGCACGCGGAAGGCGTACTCCGACCCGCAGCCCTACGGGGTGAAGGTTTTCTGCCACTCCAAGGCGGCGATCTCCATCTTGTTCGTGCACACCCTGCGGCAGGGCGACAGCCCGTCTTCGGGGAACGCGTTCAAGGCACTGGAGGCCGTCTAAGAGGGAGCCGCGATGAGAGCGCGGGGGCGTATCCGCCGGATGAGCGTGGTCGAGGGCACTTGCCCCGACTGCGGGAGCTACGCCAGCGGGGAGGCGGGCCAGCCCACCCCGATGCACCAGGCGCCGGGCGGGCGGAGTACCTGTTCGGGCGTAGGCAAGCCGTTGAACTAGCCTGAGGGCGCCTGCTCCTCGCGGGCCCGTGGGGATGGACCGGCCGAGAACCGCGACGACTGCGTGTCCGCCCAGCGAGCCCGACGCCTGGCAATCTGGGCGCACAGCCGTCGACGAAGTACCATGGTTGGCGGGATAAGTTTCTGGCGAAACGCAAGGACGGCCCCGGCTTCTGCCGGGGCCGTCCTTGTTGCGGGGTCAGAGTCGATTGTGCTTCACGTCGGTGAGGAAGGCCTGCCATTCCGTACCCGGGAACAGCAGATGGCCCCGCTCAGGGTGCTTGGAGTCCCGGACAGCGGTCGCCGCGGGAGCGTCGGCGACCTCGACGCAGTCTTGGGTCTGGCCACCGCTATAGCTGGACTTGCGGAACTTCAGGGGATGGGATGCTTCTGGCATGGCTGCTCTCTTAGAGGACTGACACTCGGGCGCGGATCAGCTCGCGGGACTCATCCACGGACAACGCGGACGCCTGCACAAAGTCGAACCGCCGCTGGTACTCGCGGACCTGATTCTCGGACTCCAGGTAGAGCTCCTCGGATACGGCTTCCAGATACACCACCGGCGGGTCCGGCATCGGGAATTCCATGACGACGAAGTGCCCCGTCATCGCGGCATGGGGACCATGCGCGACCGGGAGCACCTGGATGCCGATGTGCGGATGGCGGCTGACCTCCAAAAGATACTCCAACTGATCACGCAGCTCGGGGGTGATGTGGAGCAGCGCCGCCTCGTCGATGACGGTCCAGAAGGCTGGCGGCTTCGCCCTGGAGAACACTGATTTGCGCAGCATCCTCGCCTCGACTCGGCGCTCTACCTCGTCGGTCTCCCCCATGGCGCTGGCGGTTGCCATGGCGCGTGCGTAGGACTCTGTCTGGAGCAGGCCGGGGATGGTCATGGACTGGTAGGAGCGGATGGAGGACGCCTCGGCCTCCAAGCCGATGAGCTGGCCACCGCCGAGCACGTTCTCGTAGGTCGCCCACCAACCCTTCTGGTTGGCCTCGCGCACGAGACGTGCGTAGTCCTCCCGTTCGGACTCGTCCGTGACGTCATAGATGTCGAGCAGGAGAAGCACGTCGTCGATCGACAGCCGCTTCCACTCCCCGGTCTCCAGCCGGTTGACCTTCGACTCGGACCAGCCGCGCGTCTTCCCGGATCGGCGCTTGGCCTCCGCGGCGACGGCCTTCGCGGTGAGCCCGGCGCGTTCACGCTGCTGGAAGAGCAGGCGGGCGACGCGCCGTCGCCGGAGGGTGGGGCTTGCTGCCACGAGGACGGAGTCCTTCCTCTGAGGTCCTGGCGGACGGCCTGATCCTATGGGTCCCCTAACAGAATCCGACATTTCACGCACCTTGCATCTCCTCTCGCTGGTCGCTCATGAAGTTACCAGCGGTTAGTAGATTTGGGGCTTGCAAATTTTGGTGACGGTCGCGACGATGGGAGGCAGCCAGAAACACGCCGGGCCTCCCACCCGGCCGATCCCCTGGGGGGACCCATGTCCTTCTCATGTCTCATGCGAATCCTGGCGCTGATCGCGCCAGTACCGCCGCGCGGTCGGCACGCCGCCCGGCGTGCCGACCGCCTGAGTGAGCCACAGAACAAGCAGGCGACCGACAACGGAGAGCGCGTCACCGCCACGGTCACCGGCCTGCGCGGCGCCCACCGTCGGCTCTGCCGCCACCTCACCGTGAGCGGAGAGGGGGCTGCAGCATGAGCGCCGACACGCCCCCGGCCGTCACGGACCTGCTCGACGCCGTCCGGGACGCCATGGAGGTCCCACGCCCCGCCGACCTGGCCCACGTCACGTGCCAGGACCGCCTCCGTTCCCGGCGCGCCGAGTACGTCTGCGGCGTGCTGGTGCAGATCACCGGGAACGGCGACCTCGACTCCGGAACGCGCGCGGTGCGCAGCGCCCCGGCGCTGCTGCCCGTGAACTACCGGGTGGCGGGAGGCGGTGCGCGATGAGCCCCCGTTCTCTCAAGCCCCCGGCGCGTGACCTGCTGGAGGCGATCCGCGACACGCTCACCCCGCCCGACCCCGCCGGCGTCTGTGCCACCGAGGTCCGCAACGCACTGGTGGCCCAGCGCGCGGCGCACGTCGTCGGCCTGCTGCCGCTCGTGGATGCCGCAGGACCCGGCGCGGTGGCCGCCGCCATCCGCCAGGGCGCCGACCTCATGCCCGTGACCTACGCCCACATCGGGCCGCAGGGGGCGCCGCGATGAGCGTTACCTACGCCCCGCCCCGCCTCGAAGGCGGCGACTACGCCCGCTTCGTGGACCTGGCCCTGCGGTACACCGACTGGGGCATGGGCTACACCAGCGACGGCGAACGCCTGCTCTTCACCGCCGAGCACACCCGGCATGGCATCGGCCTGGCCTGCTGCGACCTGGACACCTTCGGCGAGCTGATCGCCGACGCCGATCGCCGTCTGACCGGCGCCCCGCGGACGCGGGTCCGGCCCTACCAGGCCGCGGTCGAACGCGAGCAGCGCGAGCACGAGGCCCGCGAAGTCCAAGAACTCATGGGGTTGGCCCGCACTCTCGGGCGCGACCGGGTCCAGGCCGCGCTCGCCGGGCGGTGGTCCTGATGGGCCGCCTGCTCGACGGGCTCTCGGACGGCGCCGGCGTCGGACGGTCCGGCCGACCGGCTCCCGACCCGAGGAAGGGCACCGCCGTGAAGCGGCGCTCTGACCACGGCACGGCCGAGGAGACGGTCACCGACCCGTCGTCGAGCAAGGTGTACGAGGAGGCCCCCGACGGCGGGGCGCCCTGACCGTCGCACCGGGGACGCGCATCATCCTGCGCACCGACCGGCGCGGCGCCGCCCCCCACTGCGCCTGTCTCCATCGGCTGGGACGGCTCGCGGGCGCGGTCCGCCGCATGGTGCACCACCACGGTGTCCTCCCAGGGCCCGCACCCGAGGACACCGAGTAGTCCGGCCGCCCGCAGGTGTGGGGAGCCTGCGGGCGGCCCTCATGCGACAACGCGGAAGTGCACCCGCCGCGCCCTGTGCCCCGCCGTAGTGCCGGGCGGCGCGGTGGGCGAGCCACCGCCACCGATCCGCCGCCCCACCCGACCCCCTGGCGGCGGCTCCCCGGCCGCCTGGGGGAGTGCGGCCACCGCGCCCGCCCGGGAGGTCCCCGAATGCCTTCCGGGCGGGCCGGTCCATTGAGAGGGCCTCTGAATCCGTTGGTGCGGAAGCGTTCTCGTGGGGCCGGTACGAGACGGGCGGCGCCCGCCCCGTGGTGTGAGCGGAGCGGGAGTGCGGAGTGGGGCCGGGAACGGGATCAGGCTCTCCGGGGTGCTGCTCTCTGGGAGCTGACCAGGCTGAGCAGCAGGGCCAGCAGCACCGCGGCCAACAGGAGGCATGTCCAGGCGGTGGGGCCGAAGCCCGCGGCTGCGCCTGCCGCCGTGGAGGCTGCTGAGCCCAGCACGAACTGTCCGGCTCCGAGCATGGCGGCCGCCTGGCCGGTGTTCTCTTCCACGGCGGAGAGGCTGTTGCTCATCAGGGCCGGCTCGGAGACGCCGAGGCCGAGCATCATCACGGCCATCGTGCCCACCAGGGCACCGATGGGCAGGTGGGCCAGGGTGACCAGTACGGCCAGGACGCCGCCGGCCACGGAGACGCTCACGCCCAGCAGCGCCAGCTTCTGCTGGCTCAGACGGGCGGCGAGCCGGTTGGCGAGGGAAGCGCCGATCAGCAGCGCGATGGCGGTGGAGGCGAAGAGCAGTCCGAAGGCCTCGGAGCCGACACCGTAGTCGTCCTGGTAGACGTAGCTGGAGCCGCCGATGTAGGCGAACAGCAGCATGAACATGCTGACCATGGCGGCCACCGGCAGCAGGAAGGCGCCGGTGGTGAGGAGAGAGCCGTAGGCGCGCAGAACCGGGGCGATCGCCAGGCGACTGCGGCGCTCCACGGGGAGGGACTCCTGCAGGAACAGCGTCACCAGGATCAGCACCGCGGTGCCCAGACCGGCCAGTGCCCAGAACACCGAGCGCCAGCCGAAGAGGCCGTCCAGCCAGCCGCCGACCGCCGGTGCCACGATGGGCGCCAGTGCGGTGACGGTCATCAGCACGGCGAACAGCTTGGTGGCGGACTCTCCTGTGGCGCGGTCGCGCACCGAGGAGTTGGCCACCACGGTGGCCAGCGCGCCGCCCACCCCCTGCAGGAGGCGGGCGAGCACCAGCACGGCCATCGACGGTGCCAGGGCGGCGGTCACCGAGCCGATCACGAACAGGCCGATGCCCAGCAGGAGCGGACGACGGCGGCCCGCCGCGTCGGTGACGGGGCCCGCCACCAGCTGGCCGGCGCCGAGGAGCAGCAGGTAGCCGGTCAGGGTCAGCTGGGTGGCCCAGTTCGGCGCGGAGAACTCCCGACCGATCTCCGGAAGGGAGGCCAGGTACATATCAATGGCGAAGGGGACGAGGCCGACGATGGAGGCCAAAGCCACCACCACTGCAGGAGTGACCCGACGGGTGGCAGGGGTGGGAGTCTTGATTCCGGTCACGATGAAACCTCGTGCAAGGTCAGTGTGCGGCCCTCTGGCGCGGGGAGTCGCGTGCGCTTCCGAGGTGTGTCCTCGGCGCGGAAGATCCACGGTAATCCAAATTTGATACGAGTGTACAACTTTGTGAGGAAGACGACGCCATGCCGTTCCGCTCCACCCAAGCGCGCAGTCAGCAGCGCCGCTCCAGCATCCTCGCGGCCGCAGAGGCCCTCCTGCTGGAAGCCGGCATGGCCGCTGTCACCCACCGCCGGGTGGCGGCGGCCGCCCAGGTGCCGCTGGGCTCTATCCGGTACTACTTCTCCACACGCGAGGACCTCCTGCTTGCGGCGCTGGACCGCCTGGAGGCCGCCCGGGCCGATGCGGCCGAGCAGGCGGCGGCCCGCCTCCGCCCCGCCGTCCCGGCGCGACGCCTGGCCGAGCTCTTTCTGGAGTCCTTCTACGGACCGGATCTCGGCGACTCCGCTCTGATCGGATACGTGGGCGTGGTGCTGGACTGCGCCCGCGAGTCGGAGGTGCTCTCGCTGCGCATGCGCGAACACCGCGAGAGCTTGGACGCCCAGCTACGCGCCCTGCTCGACGCGGCCGGCCGCGAGCGGCTGAGCGTCTCGCTGACCACGGCCGTGGTGGACGGCAGCCTCTTCAATGCGGCCGCCCTGCGGCGGGAGGGCCTGGCGGAGATCGCCGTCGCCGAGCTCACCCCTGTTCTCGAACCCGGCGCCTGAAACGCTTCTGCGCGGTCGGCCTGTCCCGCATGTATGAGCAGATCCGGCGAGAGCTCTCCGGGCATCCGAACCCGGTCGGCCGAGGACGGGATTCCGGAGGCGGCCCGTGCGGCGTGTCCGGGACACCGGGTGCCGGGGTGGGGGAGGTCCGTGAGCACGTGACGCCCGTGAAGAAGGAACAGGCGGTGAACGCGCTCGGACGGCGACCGGCACGCGCGCCTGTCCGCTCTGAGGCCGGAGGAGTCGGCTCGTGGAGACGGATCCGCGAGCCGGTGACCGCTACCTTCCTCTGGAGAAGAATGAGGCCCCGTGATGGTGCCGGAGGAAGATCCTCTCCTCCGTGGCTCCATCTCCGGGGCCCAGCGACCGCAGGCCGGGGGCCGTTGAACGGCCCCGGCCTGCGGTGATGCTGGTGGGCGATACAGGATTCGCACCTGTGACCTCTACCGCAACAATGTGGTCCGGCGATTCCGGCGACCTGTACCGACCTGCGAAGTCGCAGGTCAGAGGCCATCGATGGGAGCCGTTCAACACCGTTGGGGCCCGTTGGGGAGGGTTTCCGTCTCCATGAGCCTCCGGGCGCCGCGCAGCACGGTGGCACTCACCCGCGGACGGCTCCCGCACATGGTCGGTGACCTGCAGGGGGCAACGAATCCCCATGTCGAATCCGGTGTGGCCGCGCTGGATCACGATCGCCGCGGTGTTCCTCCTGGCCGGCTGCGGCCGGGCGCGGCCGGTACCGGCATCCCAGGGGGCAGGTGGGGGAGAAGCTCCGCCGTCAGGGATGCCGCGGCGTCCCTGAGGTAGAAGTGGCCGCCCGGGAAGCGGAGCAGCCGGAATGCTCCGCTCGTCGCGGTCTGCCAGTCGGCGACGCCGGACTCGGTGAGCGTGGGGTCTTCCGACCCCAGCGCGGCCACGGCCGGGCAGGAGAGCGGAGCGGCCGGCGCCGGGCGGTACGCCTCCAGCAGGCCGTAGTCGGCTCTCAGCTGCGGCAGCACCAGCTCGGCCAGTTCCGGATGGCGCAGCACGTCCTCCAGGCCGCCCAGCTCGGCGACGCGCTCCAGGAACGCGCGGTCGTCGAGGTGGGACAGGCGCGGCGGCGCCTGGTGGGCGGGGGCCGGGCGGCCGGACACCGCCAGCAGCGCCGGTTCGCACGAGCGGTCGCGCAGCCGCAGGGCGGTCTCATAGGCCACCGACGCCCCCATGCTGTGCCCGAAGAGCACGGGGCGCCGCCCGGTCGCCCCGGCCGCCTCGGCGAGCGCTCCGGCCGCCGCGTCGGCCAGCTCCTCCAGAGTGGACGCGAACGGGTCCCCCAGGCGGTCCTCCCGGCCCGGGTACTGCACGGCCAGTACGTCCGCCCCGGCCAGCAGCCGCGGCCAGTTCCGGTAGGCGCTGGCCGCGCCTCCCGCGTGCGGGAAGCAGGCGACGAGCGGCCCCGACCCGTCCGCCGTACCGCGCAGGCCGACCCGCACCCCGCCCCCGGTCACGACGCCACCCTGGCCGGAGAGCCTCCCTCGCCGGGCGGGTCGGCGTGTTCGGCGGCGCGCATCGGGCACCGCTCGGGCCACCCCTCGGGGGCGGCGTCGGTGTCCGGGAGGAAGTACTGCCGCCACTCCCGGTTGTCCGGGGCGCCGTAGGAGCCCAACACGGTGGAGGGCTCCATGCCGTCGAACCGGCGCAGCCGGTCGCGGATCACCCGCCGCGCCGAGTCCCCGCGCGGGGTCCCCTCCTCCAGCCCTTCGAAGACCCAGCGGGGCTGGAAGGTGATGAAGAACCCGGGACTGTGCCTGCTGCGCCGCCGTCCGTGCGCCGGGGTGTTGCACACCACGAAGAGCGGAGCGCCCCGGAAGCAGAACTCCCACAACGGGTCGTCCGGGTCGCCGGGCACGTCCCGGGGCCACGGCTCGGGATCGCGTGCGCGCAGACCTTCGAGGACCCCCCAGAAGTCGGCGCGCTGCTCGGCCAAGGGGCGTACCCGCCTGTCCGGCCGGAAGAACACCACCAGGGAGGTCTCCCTGCCGATGCTCCGGTAGGACTCCAGGTAGGCGGTGAGCACGGAGGCGAGCGCGTCCACCGCCCCGGGCTCGCCGACGGGGCCGACGAACCCGTACCGCAGCATTCCCCGCTTCATCCCGGAGACCGCGAACGTGCAGGGGAACGGCTCCTCGGCGGAGAGCAGCGTGGTCCGCAGCTCGCGAAGGCGGGCGGCCCCCCAGGGCGGGAGGTCGCCGATGACGTGCTCGGCCTCGTCGGTGTCCACGGTTCTCCTCCAGTGGCCTGGTCTCGTCGGGGCTGTCCGGGCCGGTCAGACCTGGCGCAGCATCTCGTCGGGGATGACGGGCTGGTGGTAGGTGCAGGCGCCGGAGAGCACCATCGACCCGTGCAGGCGCTCGGCGGGGATGAGGAGCTTGTCCCCCTCGTCCATCGGGATCATCCGGCCCACGTTGTTCCAGAAGTGCATGCGCCCCTTCTCGACGACGACGAGGCGGTGGTCGTCGTGGACGTGGGTGGTGGAGGTCTCCTCCTCCGTCTCCTCGAAGGTCTCCAGGTCGACGTCGATGCCCTCGGTGTCCAGCCGGTACTGCAGCTTCTCGGCCTTGGCCTTGTACTCGTCCAGGCGGTCGGCCCAGTCCACCTGGGTGGCCAGGTCCTCGTCCCAGAGCGCGGCGAGCCGCCGGGCGTCCTCGAACCCGGCGGAGAAGGCGGCGGTGAACTCGGTGCCGTAGGCCCGCGCCAGCGGGTCGGCGACGTCGGCGAGGAGGGCGTCGACGTCGCCGGCGGTGCGCACGCCCGACGCACGGAAGTAGGCGGCGTCGGTGTCCAGCGCGCCGGCCAGCAGCTCGGCCATGGGCGCGGCGGTGGCGCCTGCGTCACAGGCGGCGTGCGTCCAGGCGCCGAGGAATTCGAAGAACCGCTCGGGGGTGCGGGCCAGCCGGTCCAGGTGGTTGCCGCGGGCCAGCGAGGATCCGAGCAGGAACTGCCAGTAGGCGCCGGGCGCGGGGGTCAGCCCGGTGTCGGTGTACAGGGCCCGGTAGGCGGCCTCCCGACCGCGCCCGTCGGCCAGGTCTTCGGCGAACACCTCGTGCAGGCCGGGGGCGGCGGCGTGCACGTCCCCGGCGAGGGCGCGGGCCGCCGCCCGGTGCTGGACCGGGAGGAAGGCGCTCAGCTGCAGCAGGACGAACACCGCGCCCTCGCGGGGCGATTGCAGCCCGCCGGCCACCGTGTACAGGCGGCCGGGGGCGGCGGTGCGCTCGGCGAAGACCCCCTGGACGCGGTCGCGCAGGGCCTCGGACGTGGCGGGGGGCTCCGGGCGCTCGGCGGCCAGGAAGGAGAACAGGTGGCGCTCCAGCACGGTGCGCACACCGGCGGCCAGGACGCGCGCCCGGTCCCCGTAGAACCCGGCGCGGTCCGCGCGGGCCGGGGAGTCGCCGGGCGGCGGCAGGTAGGCGTTGGAGGTGTCGTAGGCGTTGCGCAGCATGCGGTGGCCGAGCAGCGCCGTGAGCAGCCCGGCCTCGGAGGAGGGCATCTCCCGGTCGTAGTCGAGGAAATCCAGGTCCGGCGGACGGACGGGGCGCCGGAACGGGTTGGCGTCGTTGACCAGCTCGTGTGCTTCGGCACTGCGGAAGGCCGGGTTGGCGGCGAAGGCTCGGACGATGGCGTTCGGGTCTTCGGGCAAGGCCATGTCGGGGTTTCTCCTGTCTTCTCGCGGGCGTGCCGCGGCGGCGCCGGGCAAACAGGGGGAAATACGGGAGTGCGGACTCGGCCTGCAACCGGCGAACAATTTCACCCAAGGCCGTATCGGAGGCTAGCAATCCTTTGTCCGCGTTTCTATACGACTGCGGGTTGGTCGTTTTTCTGCAACCCCGGTTGGAAGGCATGGCGGCAGGTTCGAGGGCTCGGGGGCGGAGGGCGATGGATTTCGCATGAATGTCCGCTCATCTTTCCAGTTCCCGGTGTCGGAGGCGAGTGGAAGTGAAAACGGTGGGCGTAATCGTTCCGTTCCGGGGTGTTGTGCGGGCACATCGCGGCGGCTACGCTCCCCGACTGGTGCGGCGTTTCTTCTTCGGTGCGCCATCGCCTCCGGGTATTCACTGCGTCTTCGAGAATGGCTTGGTGGTCGGTTCATGCATTCCGCCGTGAAGGTCGGGGTCGGGGATTCAACTGGTGAGGCGGTCGGTGCCGGCGACGGAATTGCCGTCATCGGAATGGCCGGCCGGTTCCCCGGCGCCCGCGACCTGGACGAGTTCTGGAGGAACCTGTGCGAGGGCCGGGAGGCGGCCTCGGTCTTCACCGACGAGGAACTGCGCGCCGCCCGCGTCCCCGAGGAGCTGATCGGTGACCCCCGGCTGGTGCGGCGCCGTCCGGTACTGGAGGACGTGGACCGGTTCGACGCGGCCTTCTTCGGCTACACACCGCGCGAGGCCGAGATCATCGACCCCCAGCACCGCCTGTTCCTGGAGACCTGCTGGGAGGCCCTGGAGTCGGCCGGGTACGACCCGGCCCGCCATGACGGCGCCGTCGGCGTCTTCGGGGGCTGCGGCCCCGAGTCCTACTTCCTGAACAACCTGCACGCCAACCCCGCGTACCTGAACGAGGTAGGCCGCTTCCCCGCCCAGATCGGCACCGACAAGGACTTCCTCACCCCGCGCGTGTCCTACAAGCTGGACCTGCGCGGCCCCAGCTTCACCGTGCTCACCGGCTGCTCGGCCTCTCTGGTGGCGGTGCACGTGGCGGCGCAGAGCCTGCTCAGCGGCGAGTCCGACATGGCGCTGGCGGGAGGCTCGAACATCTTCTTCCCGCAGCGCGCGGGCTACATCTACAAGGAGGGCAGCGTGACCGCGCCGGACGGGCGGGTGCGCGCCTTCGACGCCGGCGCCCACGGCACCGTCCCCGGTGAGGCGGTGGCCACGGTCCTGCTCAAGCGGCTGGAGGACGCGGTCGCCGACGGCGACACCGTGCTCGGCGTGATCCGGGGCAGCGCGGTCAACAACGACGGTGCGGCCAAGGCCGGGTTCACCGCCCCCAGTGCCGAGGGGCAGGCCGACGTCATCGCCGAGGCGATGGCGGTGGCCGGGACGGAGCCCGAGAGCATCGACTACGTCGAGACCCACGGGACCGGTACCCGGCTGGGCGACGCCATCGAGGTCGCCGGCCTCACCCGCGCCTTCGGCACCGACCGGCGCGAGTCCTGCCGGATCGGCAGTCTCAAGCCCAACATCGGCCACACCGACACCGCCGCCGGCACCGCCGGGCTGATCAAGGTGCTGCTGGCGCTCCGCCACGGCGCGCTGCCCCCCAGCATCAACTGCGACCGCCCCGATCCCCGGATCGACTTCGACTCCGGGCCCTTCCGGGTGAACACCGAGCTCACCCTGTGGAAACGGGGCGAGCACCCGCGCCGGGCCGGGATCAGCTCGTTCAGCGTCGGCGGGACCAACGCCCACGCGGTCGTGGAGGAGGCGCCCGCGCCCCCGGAGCCGGAACCGGCCCGCGACTGGCAGCTCCTGTGCCTTTCGGCGCGCACACCCGGGGCGCTGGGCACGCACGCCGTGAACCTGGCGGCCCACCTGCGCTCGACCCCGGTCGACCTGGCCGACGCGGCCTTCACCCTCCAGGAGGGCCGCGCCCGCTTCACCCGCCGCGCGGCGGTGGTGGCGCGCGATCGCGAGGGCGCCGCCCGGGCCCTGGAGGCGGTGCGTCCGGACGGGGACCCGGCCGGGGAGGCCCCAGGGCTCGCCCTCCTCTTCCCCGGCCAGGGCGCCCAGTTCCCGGCGATGGCCGCCGGCCTGTACCGCGGCGAGCCGGACTTCCGAAAGGCCTTCGACGACTGCGCCGCGGCGGTGCGCTCCGCGGGCGGCCCCGATCCGGCCGCCACCCTGTACGGCGCCGACCCGGCCGACACCGACCTGCTGCGCCGCACCGATGTGGCCCAGCCCGCCCTGTTCGCGGTGGAGTACGCGCTGGCGCGGCTGCTCGGGGCATGGGGGCTGCGGCCCGCGGCGATGCTGGGGCACAGCGTCGGCGAGTTCGCCGCCGCCTGCCTCGCCGGGGTGGTGGACCTCCAGGGCGCCGCGCGGCTCGTCGCCGAGCGCGGCCGGCTGATGCGCGAGCACGCCGCGGGGGCGATGGCCGCCGTCGCCGCCCCGGAGGAGGACGTCGCCGCCGTCCTGGCGGACCTGGACGCCCCCGGGGAGATCGGCATGGCGGCCGTCAACGGCCGTGGCCAGGTGGTGGTGTCGGGCGCCGAGTGGGCCCTGGCCCGCGCGGTGGAGCGGCTGGAGGCCGACGGGGTGCGCACCCGGCGCCTGGAGACCGCGGGGGCGTTCCACTCGCCGCTGATGGGCGAGGCCGCCGAGCGGTTCGCCGAGGTGGCCGCCGGGGTCGCGCTCGCACCGCCCGAGGCGCCGGTCGCCTCCGGTGTGACCGGGCGGTGGATCACCGCGGAGGAGGCGGTCGACCCCGCCTACTGGGGGCGGCAGATGCGCGCCCCGGTGCGGTTCGCCGACGGGGTCGACACCCTCGGCGAACGGGCGTCGGTCCTGCTGGAGGCGGGGCCGGGCCGCGCTCTCAGCGGGCTGGCGGCCGCGCACACCGCGGGGCGGTCCGCGGCCGCCCCGTGCCTGCCGGCCGTCGACGGGCGGGCCGAGGACGCCGAGGCGCTGTTGGGCGCGGTCGGGCGCGCCTGGGAGCGCGGCTGCGCGGTCGACTGGGAGGCGCTCCACGGGGGCCCGCGCCGCCGGGTCCCGCTGCCGACCTACCCGTTCGAGCGGGAGAGCTACTGGGTGGACCCCGCCCCCCTCCCGGAGGGCGCCACGGCGGCCCCCGCGCCTTCGCAGAACCGCGGGGCCGGCGACGGGGCGGTCCCGGCGGGGCACGACCGCCCCGGGCTGGACACCGCTTACGAGGCGCCGCGCACCCCGGTCGAGGAGGCCGTCGCCGCCGCCTGGTGCGCGGTGATGGGCCTGGAACGGGTCGGTGTGCACGACGGCTTCTTCGAGCTGGGCGGCCACTCGCTGCTGGCGGCCCAGGTCACGGCCCGGCTCAAGGACGCCTTCCCGGTGGACCTGGCGGCGGGGGAGCTGCTGGAGCCGCCGCAGACGGTGGCCGGGATGGCCGCCGTCGTCGAGGAGCGCCTGCGCGAGGCGCTGGAGTCCATGACCGACGAGGAGGCCGCCCGCCTCCTCGCCGACGAGCGGTGACGACAGGAGGCGAGCGGGCCATGACGGAACTCTCCGAGGCCAAACTCAAGCTGCTGGAGCGGTGGCGGGGCGGCGGCTCCGGGCGCGCTCCGGGCATCCCCTCGCGTCCGGTGCGCACCCCCGTACCGCTCTCCCCGGTGCAGCGCCGACTGTGGTTCCTGGAGCGGCTGCGGCCGGGCGGCGCCTCCTCCACGCTGTCCGCCGCCGTACGGCTGCGCGGCCCACTGGACACCGCCGCCCTCAGCCGGGCCTGCGCCGTGCTGACCGACCGGCACGAGGCGCTGCGCACCGCGTTCGCCGAGACGGACGGCGCTCCCGAGCAGGTGGTCCATGACACCGTTCCGACCCCCTTCAGCGCCGAGGACGCCGTGCGGGACGGCGTCGATCCGCAGGAGTGGCTGGCCGAGCGGTCCGCGCACGTCTTCGACACCGCGCACGCCCCGCTGGCCCGCTTCGCCCTGCTGCGCACCGGCGCCGACGAGCACCTGCTGCACCTGGCCGTCCACCACCTGGTCGCCGACGGCATCTCGGTCGGGCTGATGGTGCGCGACCTGCTCCGCGCCTGCGCCGGGCCGGCGCGCCCGGACCCCGGGGAGGACGCACCACCGCCCGTCTCGTTCGCCGACTACGCCCACTGGGCCGACGCGCGTTCCGGCGGCGAGGCCGAGAGGGCGGGGCTGGACTACTGGACGCGCCACCTGGACGGCGTCCCCGACCTGGTGCTGCCCACCGACCGCCCCCGCCCGGCCCGGCCCACCCACCGCGGCGCCGTGGCCCGCTTCGCGCTCCCCGTGCCGACCGCCGACGCCGTGCGCGCCTTCGCCGCCGCCCGCGGCGCCACCCTCTACACCGTGCTCCTGGCCGGGTTCGAAGCGCTGCTCTACCGCTACGGGGGGCGGGAGGACTTCGCCGTCGGCACGCCTCTGCACGGCCGCACCCGCCCCGAGGTGGAGGAAGCGGTGGGCCCGTTCGCCACGACCGTCGCGGTCCGCTCCGACGTGGCCGCCGCCGGCGGCTTCGGCCCCCTGGTGGACCGGGTGCGCGCGACCTGCGCCGAGGCGTTCGAACACCAGGAGGCGCCCTTCGACGAGGTGGTCGCGCGGCTGCGCCCGGACCGCGACCCCGCGCGCAACCCGGTCTTCCAGGCGATGTTCGCGCTTCAGCACCGGGGCGGGGCCGCAGCGGGCGCCCCCGGCGGGCCGGTCGCGGAGTTCGTGGACGCCGCAGCGCCCGGGGCCGCCTTCGACCTCTCGTTGACCTGCTGGGAGGAGGGCGGCCGGATCGAAGGAACGGTCCGCGCCTCGGTCGACCTGTTCGATGAGCCGACCGCGGCCCGCATCCCGGACCACTTCGCGGCCCTGCTGGCCGACGGGGCCGCACATCCGGACACGCCCGTGCGGGAGCTGCGGATACGGCCCCGTTCGGACCGGACCGCCCGGCCCGTGCCGGTGCCCGTCACCCTGGAGGCCCGGGCCGCCGACCGGGGCGGTGCGCCCGCCCTGGTCCAGGGCGGGCGCACGGTGGCCTTCGATGCGCTGGCCGAGGCCGTTGAGGAGGCCGCCGCCGCCCTCGCGGCGGCGGGGATCGGCCGCGGGTCCGCGGTGGCCCTCGCCCTGCCGCGCTCGGTGGAGCGGGTCACCGCCGCACTGGCCTTGGCACGGCTCGGGGCCGCCTGCGCGCCGATCGACCCGGACCACCCCGCGCCCTTCCGGCGCCGCAGGGCCGCCGAGGCGGGCGCCGTGGCGGTGCTGTGTCCCGAGGGGCAGGAGGACGCCTACGGCCTGCCCGCACCGGCCCTGGTCCGGCCCGGAGCCGCCCCGGCGCCGCCCGCCCCCGACGGCGCCGCCGACGCGCCGTTCTGGCTCACCCCCGCCGCTCCGCGCCCGATCACCCAGGCCGAAGCGGTGGCCGGGCCCTTGGCCCCGGGCGACGTCGACACACCCGGCCCGCGGGACACCATGGCCTGGACGGGCCCGCTGGGAACCGACGCCGAGACCGTCGAGGTGCTGTGGCCCCTCCTCAACGGGGCCGCAGTGGCGCTGCCCGATCCCGAGGCCGCCGCCGGGACGGACCCGTCGGACCCGGGACCGCTGGTCCGCCTCGCCCGCAGGCACCCGGTGACGTCGGTCGTCCTGCCCCCCGGAGCGTTGGCCCGCCTCCTCGCCGACGATGCGGGGGCCGGAGCCCTGTCCGGCCTTCGCGCCCTGCTCACCTCGGGCGAATCGCTCACCCCAGAGCTGAGGAACGCGGCCGCCGAACGCCTGCCCCGCCCCCGCCGCCTCGCGCGGCCGGGCCCGGAGGCCGAGGCCGCCTCCCCGCTCGACGAGGCCGCGCTGCGCCACCCGTGCGGCGCGCCCGCCTGGCCGGGCGGCCACCGGGTCGAGGCCGCCGAGGTGGAGCGGGCCGTGGTCGCCGCAGGGCTGGCCGACGACTGCCGGGCGACGGCCGTCGCCACCCCGGACGGGCGTACCGAGACCGTCGTGTACACGGCCGGACGCGGCCGCGCGGACGCGGAGGAGGCGGAGGACCGGCTGCGGCGGGTGCTCCCCGCCGAGCTGGTGCCCGCCGCGGTCGTGCCGGTGGCCGTCCTCCCCGCCGACGGGGCGCCGGTCCCCGCGCCCCCGGTCGCCGACGGGACCGCCGCCGAGCGCTGGGCCGAGGCGCTGCGTACCGCCGACGGGGTCGACGACGTGGCGGTCGCGGTCGTCTCCGCTCCCCTGGAGGAGGACCGGATCGAACCGGTCGCGCCCGCCGCACGGCCGGAGAGGGAAGGGAAGGCGCCGCCGGCCGCCGGAGACGCCTCGCGCGGCGGGCACCGCCCCGCGGACGGGGAGCGCCGGCGCGGGGCGGTGCCCGCCGCCGACCCCGTCCCCGCGATCAGCGACGGCGGACCGGCCCCCGAGCCGGACCTGCCCGACCTCGGCGCGGTGCTCGTGCGCGCCGCGTGCGAGCCGGGCGGTGACATCATGCACATCCGGTCCGACGGCGCCGAGACGCGGCAGAGCTATGCCGAGCTGCTGGAGGAGGCCGAGCGGATGCTCGGGGGCCTGCGCGCGGCCGGTCTCCAGCCGGGCGACAAGGCCGTGTTCCAGTTCCCCGACAACGCCGATTTCCTGCCCGCCTTCTGGGCCTGCCAGCTCGGCGGCTTCGTCCCGGTTCCATTGGGGGTGGCGCCCTCCTACACCGAGGACGGGGCGGCCGTCGCCAAGGTGGACAACGTCTGGAGGTCCCTCGGCCGCCCCTGGGTCCTGTGCGGCGCCGAGCTGGAGGGGCCGCTGCGCGCCATGGCCGAGCGGCGCGGAATGGACGGCCTGCGGCTGGCCGCGGCCGACCGGCTGCGCGACAACCCCCGCGACGGCGCCCACCGCACCGCACGCCTCGACGACACCGCCCTGCTCCTGCTCACCTCCGGCAGCACCGGGACGCCCAAGGCCGTCACCCAGACCCATCGGGCGCTGCTCGTCCGCAGCCGGGGCACCGCCGACCTCAACCGGCTGGGCCCGCAGGAGGTGACGCTCAACTGGATCCCGATGGACCACGTCACCGGCGTCGTCATGTTCCACCTGCGCGACGTGTACGTGCGATGCGCGCAGATCCACGCCGCCACCGACCGCGTCCTGGACGACCCCCTCCGCTGGATCGAGTGGTGCTCGCGCCACAGGGTGACCGCGACCTGGGCGCCCAACTTCGCCTTCGGCCTCGTCACCGAGGCGCTGGCGGCGGACGGCCGCACGCGCGACTGGGACCTGTCGGCGCTGCGGTTCATCATCAACGCGGGCGAGGCGGTGGTCCCCCGGGTGGTGCGCCGCCTCCTGGCCGACCTGGCCCCCCACGGGCTGCCCGCCGACTCCGTGCACCCGGCCTGGGGCATGTCGGAGACCTGCTCGGCGGTGACCGACGCGGTCTTCGACCCGGATGCCTCCGCCGACACCGACGCCTTCACCCCCGTCGGTCACCCCTACCCCGGGGTGGCCCTGCGCATCGTCGGCGACGACGGCGCCGTCCTGTGCGAGGGCGACGTCGGCCGCCTGCAGGTACGCGGTGTCCCGGTCACCCGCGGCTACCTGGACAACCCCGAGGCCAACGCCGAGTCCACCACCGACGACGGCTGGTTCGACACCGGCGACCTGGCCCGCCTCGCCGGCGGCGCCCTGACGATCACCGGGCGGGCCAAGGACGTCATCATCGTCAACGGCGTCAACCACCACTGCCACGAGATCGAGTCGGTGGTGGAGGAACTGGACTGGATCGAGCGCTCCTACACGGCGGCCTGCGCCGTACGGCCCGACGGCGCCGACACCGACCGGGCGGCCGTGTTCTTCCACCCCCGCCCGGGAACCGACCTGCGCGGCGCAGCCCTGGAGCTGCGCGCCAAGCTCGCACGCGACTGCGGCCTGGGCGAGGCGACCCTCGTGCCGGTGGAGCGCGAGGACGTCCCCAAGACCGAGATCGGCAAGATCCAGCGGTCCCGGCTGCGCACCCGCTACGAGGAGGGCGCCTTCGATGCGGCCGAGCGCCGGCTCCGAGCGCTCGTGGACGGATCGGGGACGGTGCCCGACTGGTTCCGCCGCCGGGTGTGGCGCCCCGGACGGCCGCCGACCGACGCCCTCCCGGACGGCACCTGGCTGGTGGCGGCCGACCCCGACGGCCCCTCTCGGGACCTGGCCGACCTTCTCGTCGCCCTGCTCTCCGACCGGGCGGCGGGCACCGGCGGCGCACGGATCGCCGCCGTCGCGCCCGGGGACGCCGACGCGTACGCCGCACTGCTGGCCCGGGAGCGCGCCGCCGGGCGCCCCGTCGACGGCATCGTGCACCTGCGCGGGTACGGACCGGAGCGCGGCGGCGCGGAGGAGGCCGCCGCGGGCGCGGGGGACCTGGCCGCGCTGGTGCGGGCCCTGGTCGCCGACCGGGAGGCCGCCGCCGGCGCGGATCCGGCGCCGGCGCGCCTGGTCGCCGCCGCCGACCGGTCGCGGGCCGCGGCCCCGGGCGACGCCGTCACCGCCGAGCGGGCCGCCGCACTCGGAGTGCTCAACAGCGCCCCCAACGAGGTGCCCTGGCTGGCCTGCCGCCACGTGGACCTGGCGGGGCGCGCGCCGGGCGCCGACGCCCGCGTACTCGCCGCCGAGCTGGCCGAGCCCGGCCCCGAGGCCGAGACCGCCCACCGGGGCGGGCGCCGCCTGGTGAGGCGGCTGGCCCCGCTGCGCCGCACCGGCCCAGGCGGCACCGCCGACCCGATCGAGCCGGGCGGCCTCTACCTGGTCACCGGCGGCCTCGGCGGGGTCGGGCGCCGGGTCTGCGCGCACCTGGCCCGCGCCTACGGGGCGCGGCTGCTGATCACCGGGCGCCGCCCGCTCGGCGAACGCGCCGGGCTCCTCGACGAGGTGCGCGCGCTCGGCGGCGCCGCCGAGTACGCCGCCGTCGACGCCGCCGACACCGAGGGCATGCGGACCGCGGTGCGCGAGGCCGAACGGCGCCTGGGGTCCCCGCTGCGCGGTGCCTTCCATCTGGCGGGGGAGTTCGCCACGCGGATGGTGGCCGACACCGAGCCGGACCGCCTGGCGGCCTCGGTGGCCGCGGCGGCGGCCGCGGCCCGCGCCGTGCGGACCGTGCTGGCGGAGCGCCGAGCGCCCCTGCTGGCGCTCTTCTCCTCGGTCAATGCCTACTTCGGCGGCGCCGGGGTGGGCGGGTACGCGGCCGTGAACGCCGTGCTGGACGAGCTCGCCCACGAGCCGCGGGGGACCGGACCGCGGGTGCACGCCCTGGCCTGGAGCGTGTGGGAGGAGACCGGGATGAGCGCGGGCTTCGGACTCAAGGAGCTCACCCGCGCCCGGGGCCTGCGGCTGCTCGCCCCCGGACAGGCCACCGCCTCCCTCGGCCACGCCCTGCGCACCGCCGAGCACTACGTGGTGATCGGCGTGGACGGCGCGCACCCGGCCGTGCTCCGGCACACCGACACCGGCGGGCGCGCCCCGGTCCCGCTGCGCCGCCTGGCCGCCTTCGCCGCCGGCCCGGGCGCCGCGGACGCGGCCGCCGCCCCGCCCGCCGTCGCCGACCGGTACGGCACCCCCGTCGGCTGCGCGGTGCGGCCGGTCGAGGCGGTCCCGACCGGCCCCGACGGCCGCCCCGACACGGACGCTCTGGCCGAACGGCCCTCCGGCGCCGGCGCGGCGGTCCCCTACACCCCCGCCTCCACCCCGATGGAGGCGACGGTCGCCGCCATCCTCGCCGAGGTGCTCGACGTGCCGCGGGTCGGTGTGCACGACGACTTCTTCGCCGCAGGAGGACACTCCCTGCACGCCGCCCGGGTGGTGCGGGGCGTCCGCGACCGCACCGGCGCCGACCTGCCGCTCCAGGTGCTCTTCGAGCATCCGACGGCGGCGGCGATGGCGAAGGTCGTCGAGCGCGAGGCCGCGGACGGGACCTCGCCGCCGGATCTGGCCGCCGAGGCCGACGCGGCCGAGAGGACCTGGGGCGCGACCGGAACCCCCGCACCGGCGCCGCCCGGTCCGGCCGCGGGGACCGCGCCGGGCCCGCTGCTCACCGGAGCCGTCGGGGCGGTCGGGGCACAGGTGCTCTGCGCTCTGCTGGCCGAGTCCGACGCGCCGGTGCGCTGCCTGGTGGAGGCCGGAGGCCCCGACGACGCCGATGCCCTGCTGCGTGCCGCGCTCGCCCGCCGTCTGGGCCCCGGGGCCGCCGCCGACCCGCGGATCGAGGCCGTGCCCGTCCGGCCCGGCGCGCCCGGGACGGGGCTGGCCGAGGGCGACCGCGCCCGGCTCGCCGCCGCGACCACCGCCGTGCTCAACATCGCCGCCGACACCACCATGGCGATGACCTACACGCGGCTGCGCGCGGCCAACGTGGACGCCGTGGCCGCGCTGCTCGGCCTCGCCGCCGAGGCCGGAGCCGCCTTCCACCACCTGTCCACCCCGGGCGTGCTGGTGGACCGGGAGGACGGCGCCGACCCGGCCGCCCCGCTGGCCGAAGAGGGCCGGGTCGCCGCCGACCGGGTGCTCGACTCGGGCTACGTGCGCACCCGCTGGGTGGCCGAGGAGCTGGTGGAGCGGGCCCGGCGCCGGGGCGTTCGGGCCGCGGTCCACCGGATGGGCCGCACCAGCGGGGACACGGCCACCGGAGCCGGCGCCGAGGACACCGTGTTCTGGCTGATCGTCCGGGCGGCCCTGGAGACCGGCGCTCTCCCCGCGGCCGACCCGGACACGCCGATCGACCTGACCCCCGTCGACCAGGCGGCGCGGGCGATGGTCCGGCTCGCCCTCGCCGAACGGCCGTGCGGCGCCTACCACCTGGCGTCCCCGCACCCGGTCCGGTTGGGCGCGGTGGCCGACCGGATCCGCGCCACCGGCCTGCCGCTGCGCGAGGCGGCCCCCGGCGACTGGCGCGGACTGCTCGAGGAGGAGGCCCGGCGCGCGCCGGGCGGGGCGGCCGAAGCGGTGGCCGCGCTGCTCGCCTCGGGGCAGGGCATGCCGGGGGTCGGGGAGGTGCGCCTGGACACCGCGAACGCCGAGCGCGACCTGGCCGGGCGCTCCCCCTTCCACCCGGTGGGCGAGGCCCATCTGGACCGCTGCATCGCCGCCGCGTCGCAGGCCGTCCCCGAGCGAGACCGACCCTGAGGAGGAACGATGGAGCGGACCTTCACCATTGACGGGGCCGGATGGGCCGCCATGGCCGCCACAGGGGAGGGCGGGCCCGGTGCGGCCGCCCTGGTGTGCGCGGCCGCCGCCGACGCGCTGTCCCTGTGGGCGGACGGGACGCGTGCGGCCGTGCGCGTGTCCGCCCCCGACGGGGCCGCGGCCGAGTTCGAGGGCGGTGTGCGCACCCCCCTGGCCGAGCGCGCCCGTGCGCTCGGCCCCGCCGCCTCAGGAGCGGGGCCGTGGACTCTCGACCCGGGCCGCGCGGACCTGCGCGTCCGGCTGGCCCTGGCCGAAGGGCCGTCAGGGACCGTGCTGACGTGGCGGTCCGCGGACGCCGAGGAGGCGGCCGAGGCCTACGCGGCCACCGTCGACCTGCTCACCCGTGCGGCGGCCGACCCCCTACTTCTGACCTCGCCCGCACCGGCGGCGCGCCTGCCCCGACGGCACGCCCGGATGCACGCCGACGCCAACGCCCGGCCCCCGGCCCCCGGCACGGACCGGCTGATCCAGGAGGCGGTCGCCGCGACGGCCGAGCGGCACCCGGACCGCCCCGCGGTGCTCTCCCCGACGGCCGAACTGACCTATCGCGAGCTGGTCGAGCGCTCCCGCCGGATCGGCCGCCTGCTCCGCGAGCGGGGCGCGGACGCCGCGACCCCCGTCGCGGTCTGCCTGGACAAGGGCGTCGACCAGCCGGTGGCGGCGTTCGCCGCCCTGGAGGCGGGCGCCCCCTGGTGCCCGCTCGCCCCCGACCTGCCGGAGGCCCGGCGCACCCGCCTGCTCGCCGCCGTCGGTGCGCGGACCGTGCTCACCCGGACGGACCTGGCCGCACGGCTCTCCTGGCCCGAAGGGGTGCGGGTGCTGGCGGTGGACGACCCCTCCGCGTGGGGCGGGGGACCGGCCGACCCGCTCGAACCGGCGCAGACGCCGACGGACCCGGCCTACATCGTGCACACCTCCGGCTCCACGGGCGAGCCCAAGGGGGTGGCCGTCTCCCACCGGGGGGCGCTGACCACCGTCCTGGACACGGTCCGCAGCTTCGGGATCGGCCCCGGGGACCGCACCCTGAGCGTCTCCTCCTTCTCCTTCGACCTGGCCGTCTGGGACCTCCTCGCGCCGCTGTGCGCGGGCGGCGCGGTCGTCGTGCCCGACCCCGGGGCGGTCCGCGACCCCGCCCACTGGCTGGAGCTGGGCCGGGAGCGGGAGGCGACGCTGTGGATGTCGGCTCCGGCCCTGTTCGAGGCGGCGTGTGAGCACGCCGAGCGCACCGGCGCGGACGGGCCGCCTCTGCGGCTGGTGCTGCTCGGCGGCGACTGGATCCCGCTCGGCCTGCCCGACCGCGCCCGCGCGCTGGCCCCCGGCTGCCGGTTCGCCAGTGTGGGCGGCGCCACCGAGGCATCCATCATCGCCCTGCTCCACGAGGTCGACCGGGTCGATCCGGCCTGGACGAGCATCCCCTACGGCACACCCGTGGCCGGGCATACCTGGCACGTGCTCGACGGCGCCATGCGCCCCCGGCCGGCGGGGGTGTCCGGCGAACTGTGGATCGGCGGCGCCGGCCTCGCCCAGGGGTACTGGCGCGACCCCGAGCGGACGGCGGCCTCGTTCACCGTCCACCCGGAGACCGGCGAACGCCTCTACCGCACCGGGGACCTGGGCAGGCGCGGGCACGACGGGGTGATCGAACTGCTGGGCCGCCGCGACCTGCAGGTGCAGATCGGCGGCCACCGGATCGAGCCGGGCGAGGTGGAGACGGCGCTGCTGGCCCACCCCGCGGTGCGCGCGGCCGCGGTCAAGGCGCTCGCCCACGGCGACCGGCCCGGCCACCGGGCGCTGGCCGCCTACGCGTGCGCCGCGGCGGGCACCCACCCCACCCCCGACGCCCTCAAGGAGCACCTGCGCGGCCTGCTCCCCGAACCGATGGTCCCCGCGCACGTGGCGCTCCTGCCCGAGCTGCCGGTGACCGCCAACGGCAAGACCGACCGGGACGCCCTGCCGGACCCCGAGCCCGCCTCCGCGGGCGGGGGAGCGCCCCGCACCGCCATCGAGCGCGCGGTCGCGGCCATCTGGTCCGATGTGCTCGGGGTCGGCGAGGTCGCCTTGGACGACGACTTCTTCGCCCTCGGCGGCCACTCGCTGCTGGCCATCCGCGTGATGAACCGGGTCCGCGAGGAGCTGGCGGTCGACCTCGACCTGCACACGCTCTTGCGGGCCGGAACGCTGGGCGCGGTCTCCGCCGCCGTGACGCGCCGCAAGGCGGAGGCCCCGCCGCCCGCCGACGAGCTGCCGCAGGCGGTCCCGGCCCCCGAGGACCGGTACGCCGAATTCCCCCTCACCGACCAGCAGCAGGCCTACGCCGTCGGCCGCACCGGCGGCATCGCCGCCGGGGGCGTCTCCGCCCACGTCTACCGGGAGTTCGACGGCTCCGGGGTGGACCTGGACCGGCTCGCCGACGCCTGGCGCCGGGTGGTGCGCCGCCACGACATGCTCCGCGCCGTCATCGACCCCGAGCGCATGTGCCAGCGGGTGCTGCCGGAGGTGCCCGACTACCGCATCGAGGTGGCCGACCTCCGGGGCCGCGGCCCCGAGGACGTGCGGACCGGGCTGGAAGGGCTGCGCGAGCGGCTCTCCCACGAAGTACGGCCGGCCGACCGGTGGCCGCTGTTCACCGTGGCCGTCGCGCTCACCGACGGGGACCGCGTCCGGGTGTGCCTGAGCCTGGACGCGCTCATCGCCGACTTCGCCAGCATCCGGGTGCTCCTGCGCGACCTGGACGCCTACTACCGCGACCCCGGCGCCGACCTGGGCCCGGTCGGGCCGACCTACCGCGACTGCGTGCTGGCCGCCGCGCGCGTGGAGCGCACCCCGCTGCACGAGCGCTCCTGGGCGTACTGGTCGGAGCGCCTTCCCGAGCTGGCCCCCGCCCCCGACCTGCCGCTGGCGGCCGGGGTCGACCCGGCGGCGCGGGCCCGCTTCGAGCGGCGCACCGCGCGCCTGTCCCCCGAGCGGTGGCGGGCGTTCCGGGAGCGCGCGGCCGACCGGGGGCTGAGCTCCACCGGAGCGCTGCTGGCCGCCTACTGCGAGGTGCTCGCCGGATGGAGCCGGTCCCCCCGCTTCACGGTGAGTGTGCCGCGGCTGAACCGGCTCCCGGTCCACCCCGAGGTGGACGAGGTGGTCGGCGAGTTCGCGAGCTTCACCCTGCTGACCGTCGACGCCGGGGCCGGCGGCCGCTTCGAGGACCGCGCACAGGCCGTGCAGGACCGGCTCTGGAGCGACCTGGGCCACCAGTACACCAGCGGGGTCCGGGTGCTGCGCGAGCTGATGCGCCTGCGCGGCCGGTTCGACGGGCCGCTGATGCCGGTGGTGCTCACCAGCACCACCGCGATGCCCAGCGAGGACCGCGCGCTGCTCGGCGGGCTGTTGGAGCCCGGGTACGCGGTGTCCCAGACCCCGCAGGTGTGGATGGACCTGGTGGTGGAGGACCGGGCCGGAGAGCTCGTGGTCAACTGGGACGTCCGCGAGGCGCTGTTCCCCGACGGCATGGTGGCGGACATGTTCGCCGCCCTGGCGGCACTCGTCGGACGGCTGGCGGACGGGGACGCGGCCTGGGGCGAGGAGGACCCGGCGCCGCCGCCCGCACCCCCGTCGGCCCGCGGCCCCGACCGCCCGGTGCCCGAGGAGCGGGCCGAGGCGGCCTTCACCCGCCGGGCCGCCGCGCGGCCCGACGGCACCGCGCTGATCACCTCTTCCGGCGAGCTCACCTACGGCGAACTGTACGAACGGGCCCACGCCCTGGCCGGACGGCTGCGCCGCCGGGGCGCCGGTGCGGACCGCCCCGTGGGTGTGCTCACCCGCCTCGGCCCCGACCAGGCGGCGGCGGTCCTGGGAACCCTGCTCGCGGGCGCGCCCTACCTGCCGATCGACCCCGACCAGCCGCCGGCGCGCATCGACGGGCAGCTGCGCGCGGCCGGGGCGCGGCTCCTCGTCACCGAGCCCGCCCTGGACCGGCCCTGGCCCGAGGGCGTCCGGCGGCTCCTGGCCGCCGACCCCGCGTCCGACCCCGACCCCGGGCCGCACGAGGGCCCCGGCCCGGAGGCCACCCCGGACGGCCCCGCCTACACGATCTTCACCTCCGGCACAGCGGGCCGCCCCAAGGCCGCGGTGATCTCCCACCGCGGGCTGGTCAACGCGCTGGACGCCACTGTGCACGCGTTCGGCATCGGTCCGGACGACCGGGTCCTGGCGGTCACCGCCGCCCACCACGACATGTCCGCCTTCGACCTGCTGGGCGCCCTGGGCGCGGGCGCGGCCGTGGTGCTGCCCGAGGACGCCGACCGCAAGGACCCCGAGCACTGGGCCCGGATGGCCGCCGAGCACCGGGTCACGGTGTGGAACTCGGTGCCCGCCGCCATGGGCATGCTCCTGGACCACCTCGAGCGCACCGGGACCCGGCTGCCCGCGCTGCGCCTGGCCTTCCTCGGCGGCGACTGGATCCCCACCGACATGCCCGGGCGCCTCGCCGGGGCCGCGCCCGGAGCCGAGGCGGTGAGCGTGGGCGGTCCGACCGAGACGACGCTGTGGAACATCTGGCACCGGGTGCGGCCCGGGGACGCCGACGGGCCGTCCATCCCCTACGGGCGCCCCGTGCCCAACACCGCCTACCGCATCCTCGACGAGCACATGCGCGAGCGCCCGGTCTGGGCCGTGGGCCAGATGTACTGCTCCGGACCGGGCGTCGCGCTCGGCTACGCGGGCGACGCCGAGGCCGAACGGGATGCCTTCACCACCGACCCGGACACCGGGGAGCGCATGTACCGCACCGGCGACCTGGGGTGGCGCCGCCCCGACGGAGTGATCGTGTTCGCCGGGCGCGCCGACCGGCAGGTCCAGATCGCCGGGCGGCGCATCGAGCCCGGCGAGATCGAGGCGGCCCTGCGCGACCATCCTGCGGTGCGTGCCGCCGCGGTGACCGCGGTCGGCGGCGAGGGCGGCCCCGGCCACCGGGCGCTGGCCGGGTACACGGCGGTGGACGAGGGCGGGCCCACCGCCGCTGAACTCCGCGCGCACCTGCGCGGCCTGCTCCCCGACCACCTGGTCCCGGCCACCCTGACGGTGCTGGACCGGCTGCCCCTGACGCCCAACGGCAAGGTGGACACCGCGGCGCTGCCCGCACCGGAGGCGCCCGCACCGGCCGGAGGCGCCGTCCCGCGCACCGACCTGGAACGGGTGCTGGCCGCCGAGTGGGCGCGCGGCCTGGACCGGGCGGAGGTCGGCGCCGAGGACGGCTTCTTCGCCCTGGGCGGGGATTCGGTGGCGGCCACCCGGATCGTCGCCCGGCTGCGCGGGCTCTTCGAAGGGGCGACGATCCGGCTGCGCACCCTGTTCGCCGCCCCCAGCGTGCGCGCGATGGCCGCCCTGATGTCGGAGGAGGGCGACGGCGACGCCTTGGAGCGGACCGCCCGCATCGTCCTGGAGATCGAACGGCTCAGCACCGAGGAGGTCGACCGCGCGCTCGCGGGCGGCTCCGAGGCGGGCGGGGCGAAGGGAGCGAGCGGAAGGTGAGCGGAGCAGAGGACAGGCGGCGCGAGCTGCTGCGCCGCAGGCTGGCCGAGGCCGGACTCGGCGGCGGCGGGGGAGGCGGCCCCGCGGTCGGACCCCGCCCGCAGGGCGCGCCCGCGGCGCTCTCCCCGGCTCAGCGGCGCATGTGGTTCCTCCAGCGCCTCGACCCCGGAGGCGCCGCCTACAACCTGTGCGGCGCGGTGCGGCTGGACGGACCGCTGGACCCCGTCCGGCTGGAGCGGGCGCTGCGCCGGGCGGTGGACCGTTCGGAGGTGCTGCGCACCACCTACCGCGCCGACGGCGCGGGCGGTGTGGAGCAGGTGCCCGCCGAGCGCTACCGGCTGGAGGTCCCGGTGGCCGACTCCGCGGCGGCCGGGGACCGGGAGCGGCGGCGGGCCGCGGAGGCGGGGGCCGTGGAGCTCGGAAGCGCCGCCTTCGACCTGGAGAGCGAGATCCCGGTGCGGGCGCGGCTGCTGCGCTTCGCCCCGGACGCGCACGCGCTGCTCCTCGCCGTCCACCACATCGCCTTCGACGACACATCCTGGGGGCTGCTCCTGGAGGAGATCGCCGAGGGGTACGCGGACGGCGGCGCGGCGTCGCCGCCCCCGCCCCTGCAGTACGCCGACTACGCGCACTGGCAGAACACCACCCTGGAGCAGGGGCGCGCGGACGAGGCGCTGGCCTACTGGCGGTCCCGCCTGGACCCCGTGCCCGTGCCCCCGGCGCTCCCCACCGACCTGTCCCGGGGACCCGGCCCCGCCACGGGCGGACTGCGGCGCGGCCGCGCGCTGCCCGCGTCCACGGCCGCCGGGCTGCGCGCCCTGGCCTCCGCCGAGCACACCACGGTGGCCACCCTGGTGCTGGCGCTGTGGAAGGTGCTGCTGCACCACTACTCCGGCGCCACCGACATCGTGGTGGGCAGCCCCGTGGTGGACCGCGACCGCCCCGAGCTGGAACGGCTCATCGGCAACCTCGGCAACACGCTTGCGCTGCGCACGGAGGTGGACCCGGACGCCCCCTTCCGGCAGGTGCTGGCGCGGGTGGCCCGCACCTGCACCGACGGCTACTCCCACCAGGAGCTCCCCTTCGACCGCCTGGTCGAGGAGGTGCGCCCGCCCCGCGAGCCGGGGCGCACCGCCCTGTTCGACGCCGTCTTCTCCTACGTGGCCGCGCCCCCGCGCACCGCGGAGGCGGCCGGGGTGCGCTTCACCGAACTCCCGGTCTACGACGGCACGGCCCGCTTCGACCTGGTACTGGAGGCGGCCGAGGCCGCGGAGGGAGGGCTGGAGCTGTCCGTCACGGCCCGCGACGACCTGTTCGTCCCCGCCACGGCCGAGCGGATCCTGGGCCACATGGAGACGCTGGCCGCCGCCGTCTGCGCCGATCCCGGGCGCCGCGCCCGCGACCTGCCGCTGCTCACCGCCGCCGAACAGGAGCTCATCGCCGAATGGAGCCGCGGCCCCAAGGAGGGGGACCAGACCGAGCCGCTGGCCCGCATGGTCGAGAGGCAGGCGGCACGGACCCCCGGCGCCCCCGCCGTGGTCGCGCGGGGGCGCACCCTCACCTACGCGGAGCTGGACGGGGCGGCCGACCGGCTGGCGGCCCGGCTGGCCGCACTGGGGGCCGGGCCCGAGCGCACGGTCGGTGTGCACCTGCACTCCTCGCCGGAGCTGGTGGTCGCACTGCTCGCGGTGCTCAAGACCGGCGCGGCGTTCATCGCCCTCGACCCGGGGTGGCCCCGGGCCCGCCTGGTCGGCGTGGCCGGGCAGGCGCGCCCGGTGGCCGTGGTCACCGCCGCCGACTCCCCGTTGGACGCGGGGATGCCGCAGGTCGACGCGGCGGACGCCTCTGACGCCTCCGATGCCTCCGACGCCGCCGGCGGTGCGGGCACCGAGGACGGCGGGGCCGGTGCGGGGAGCGTCCGCCGCGGACCGCCCCGCGCGCGGATGGAGAACGCCGCCTACATCGTCTACACGTCGGGTTCCACGGGCGCCCCCAAGGGCGCGGTCATCCGGCACCAGGCCATCTGCAACCGCCTGCCCTGGCAGGCCGCCATGCTCGGCCTCGGACCGGACGACGCCGTCCTGCACAAGGCGCCGATGAGCTTCGACATCTCGGTCAACGAGATCTTCCTCCCGCTGGTGGTCGGCGCCCGCCTCGTCGTGGCCGACCCCGGCGGACACGGCGACGCCGCCCACCTCCTCGACCTGATCGAGCGGGAGCGGGTCACCTTCGTCTACATCGTCGCCTCGATGCTCGACGCCATGCTGGACCGGGGCGACTTCTTCCGTGCCACCCGCTCGCTGAGGCACGTGTGGTGCGGGGGCGAGGCGCTCACCCCGACGCTGTACGCGCGCTTCCGCGAGCGCAGCGCCGCCACCATGTACCACGGGTACGGGCCGGCGGAGGCGACCATCGGCGTGGCCTGCCGCGTCTACCGTGACGAGCCGGCGACCGGCGGCATCACCATGGGGCGGCCCAACCCCGACACCCGGATCCACGTGCTCGACCGCCGGCTGCGGCCGGTCCCGGTGGGGGTGCCCGGGGAGATCCACATCGGCGGCACCCCGCTGGCCCGGGGCTACGTCGGCGACCCGGTGCGCACCGCCGAGCGCTTCACCGCCGACCCCTTCGAACCCGGTGCCCGCCTCTACCGCACCGGCGACCTGGCCCGGCTCCGCCCGGATGGACAGATCGAATTCCTGGGGCGCGCCGACAACCAGGTCAAGGTGCGCGGGCACCGGATCGAGCTGGAGGAGGTCGAGGCGGCGCTCGGCCGCTGCCGCGGGGTGCGTCAGGGGGTGGCCGCGGTGCACCGGGACCGGATCGCCGCCTACTGCGCCCCCGAGCACGGCGCCGCCCCCACCGCGGACCAGGTGCGCCGGGAGCTGCGCTCGGCCCTCCCGGAGAGCATGGTCCCGGCCACGGTGACCTTCCTCGACCCGCTGCCGCTCACCCCCTCCGGCAAGGTCGACCGGGCGGCGCTGCCCGCGCCCGGCCCCGACCGCCCGTCCGGGGCCGCCCCGCCCCGGGACGGGTACGAGCGGGCCGTGGCCGACGCCTGGTGCGCGGCGCTCGGCGCCGAACGGGTGGGGGTGCACGACAACTTCTTCGACCTGGGCGGCCACTCCCTGCTGCTGGTCCGGGTCCAGGCACTGCTCAAGGACCGCCTGGACCGCGACGTGTCCATGGTCGACCTGTACTCCCACCCCACCGTGGCGGCCCTCGCCGCCCACCTGGCCGGGAGCGAGGGTCCGGCCGGGGACCTCGACGGCGCGGTCCGCCGCGCCCGGACCACACGCGCCGTCCTCTCCCGTCGCCGCAGAGCCGGAGGAGCCCAGTGACCCCGTCCGACACCGCTCAGGGCGCCGGCCCGCCGGCCGGCGCCGACCCCGAACTCGACATCGCCGTCGTGGGAATGGCGGGGCGCTTCCCCGGCGCCCCCGACCTCGACGCCTACTGGGAGGTGATCGCCGAGGGGCGGGTCGCGGCCCGGTCCTTCGCCGCCGCCGGCGACGACCCCGCCCTGGTGGCGGTGGAGTCGGTGGTCGACGGAACGGACGCCTTCGACGCCCCCTTCTTCGGCTACACCCCGGGCGAGGCCGCCGTGCTCGACCCCCAGCAGCGGCTCTTCCTGGAGACGGCCTACCACGCGCTGGAGGACGCCGGGTACGACCCGCGGTCCATGCCGGGCCCGACCGGGGTGTACGCGGGGGCGGCGCAGAGCCGCTACTTCCTGGAGAACGTCCACCCCGGACTGGACCCGGACGACACCGTGACCGCCCACCAGGCGCACCTGGCCAACGCCGGCTCCACGCTCCCCGCCCGCGTCTCCTACGCGCTCGGGCTGACCGGCCCGGCCATCGCCGTCCAGACCGCCTGCTCCACCTCCCTGGTGGCGGTGCACACGGCCGTCCAGGACCTCATCGCCCACCGCTGCGACGCCGCCGTCGCGGGCGGGGCGACCCTGGAGGCGGCCCGCGGCCGGGGCTACCGCTACGTCAAGGACGGCCCCTTCTCCCCGGACGGCCGGTGCCGCCCCTTCGACGCGGCCGCGGCCGGGATGGTCCCCGGGGAGGGGGTGGGCGCCGTGGTGCTCAAGAGGCTCGGCGACGCCCTCACCGACGGGGACGCGGTCCGGGCCGTGCTCAAGGGCACCTCGGTGGGCAACGACGGCGACCGCAAGGTGGGGTTCGCGGCCCCCAGCGTGGACGGGCAGGCCGAGACGGTCGCCGCGGCGCTCGCGGTGGCCGGGATCGGCGCCGAACGGGTGGGCTACCTGGAGGCGCACGGCACGGGGACCCCCATGGGCGACCCGATCGAGGTGGCCGCGCTGGCCCGGGTCTTCGCGGCGGCGACCGGCGACCGGGGGTTCTGCTCGCTGGGGTCGGTCAAGGCCAACATCGGGCACGCCGACGCCGCCGCCGGGATCGCCGGGCTGATCAAGGCGGTGCTGGTGCTGGAGAAGGGGGTCGTCCCGCCGCTCGCCGGGTTCACCGCGCCGAACCCGCTGCTGGAACTGGACGGGACGGCCTTCCGCATCAGCGGCCGCCCCGAGCCCTGGTCCCGCGGGGGGCGGCGTCGCGTCGCCGGGGTGAGCTCCTTCGGGATCGGCGGGACCAACGCCCACGCGGTGCTGGAGGAGGCGCCCGAACCGGCGCCCGACGACCGGCCCCGGACGCGGGGACCGGCCGTGCTGACCCTGTCGGCGCGCACGGCCGGGGGACTGCGCACCGCCGCCGACCGGCTGGCCGCCCGCCTGCGGGCCCGCCCCGACGTGCCGATCGCCGACGTCGCGGGCACCCTCCAGGTGGGCCGGGAGGCGCACCCGCACCGGCGCACCGTGGTGTGCCGGGACGCCGGGGAGGCCGCCGAGCGGCTGGCCGAGGCGGCCGACGGCGGGCGCCCGGCCCCGCGGCGGCGGCCCGAGGTGGTGTTCGTCCTCCCCGGCGCCGGGGTCCAGTACCCGGGGATGGGCGCCGAGCTCCACCGGACCGAGCCGGTGTACGCCGAGGCGGTCGAGCGGTGCGCCGCCGCCCTCGGCCGCCGCGGGCCGGCGCTGCGCGCCGCGCTGCTGGAGGGCACGGCGGCCGACGAGGACGGCCGGTCGGTCTTCCCTCGGCTGTTCACCGCCGAGTACGCGACCGCGTCCCTGCTCATGGCCTCCGGTGTGCGGCCCGACGCGCTCATCGGGCACAGCCTGGGCGAGTACACCGCCGCCTGCCTGGCCGGGGTGTTCACCCCGGAGGACGTCCTGCCGCTGCTGGTGGAGCGGGAGCGGTTGATGCGCGAGGCCGCGGCCGACGGGGGCATGCTCGGCGTCCTGCTCTCCGAGGAGGAGGTGACCGGGCTGCTGGAGCCGGGGTCGGCGGTCGCGGCGGTCAACGCCCCCGGGCGGTGCACGGTCTCCGGGGACCGGGAGGCCCTGCGCCGGTTGGCCGAGCGGCTGGACGCCGACGGTGTGGAGCACCGGCCGGTGGCCTTCGCCGCCGCCGCGCACTCGCCCCTGCTCGACCCGGTGCTGGACGACTACGGCGCGGTGGTCGCCAAGGTGCCGCTGCGAGCCCCGGACATCCCGGTGGTCTCCAACGCGACCGGCACGTGGCTCCGTGACGGGGAGGCGACCGACCCCGGCTACTGGGTCCGGCACACCCGCGCCCCCGTCCGGTTCGCCGAGGGGATGGAGACCCTGTTGGGGGTCGGTACCGGGGACGGCGTCGGGGAGGCGCCGCCGGTGCTGGTGGAGGCCGGTCCGGGGGAGGCGCTGACCCGCACCGCCAGCCTGATCGGCGGCGGGCGGCCGCTGGACCGGGTGGCCCCGGTGCCGTCGGGCCGCAGCGGCCGCCCCGCCCACGCGGTGTTCCTGGGCGCCCTGGGGCGCCTGTGGGAGCTGGGCGTACCGGTGGACTGGGCGGCGCGCGGCGGACCGCGCCGACGAGTGCCGCTGCCGGGCCACCCCTTCGAGCGCCACCGGTACTGGATCGACCCGCCGGCCGGTGCACGGCGGGGCGCGGCCCGGACGGCCGACCGCGGTGCCCTGGCCTGGGATCCCTCCGATCTGTCCGAACGCCTGCGGGAGGTGCGCGCCGCCCGGCCCGCCGGGGCGGCCCGGGGCGGGGACGAGGCCGAACTGGACGGGCTCGCCACCGGCCTCGTCCTGGAATACCTGCGACGGTCCGGAGCCGACCCCCGTCCCGGGGTCGAGGCCGCCGTGCCGGAGCTGGCCGACCGGCTCGGCGTCGTCCCGCGCCACCGGCGCTTCTTCGCGGCGATGCTCGGCGTCCTCGCCGAGGACGGCGCGCTGGCCCGCGACGGCGACCGCGTGCGCTTCCTCCCGGCCGCCGGGACCGTCCCGGCCCCGGGGCCGGCCGCCGAGGGCCTCCTGGCCCGGCGCCCGGACCTCGCCGCCGACGTCGAGCTGCTGCGCCGCTGCGCGGCCGACTACGACGCCGTGCTGCGCGGCCGCAAGGACGGCAACGAGGTCCTGCTCCCCGACGGGGACGACACCCTCCAGCGGCGGGTGATCGACCGCAGGCTGGCCGACAGCGACGTGCCCGCGGGCCGCGAGGCGTCGGCGGCCGCGGCCGCCGACGCCGTGCGCGCCGCCGGGCGGCCCGTGCGGATCCTGGAGGTCGGCGCCGGGCGGGGCTACCTGACCTGGACGGTGGCCGAGGCGCTGCGCGGCGCCGGTCCGGTGGAGTACCACTTCACCGACGTCGGGCGCTCCTTCGTTCTGGACGCCCAGCGCGAGGCCGCCGAACGCGGCCTGGACCTGATGCGCTTCGGCGTGCTGGACATCGGGGCGGACCCGGCCGCACAGGGGTACGGGCCCGGGGGCTTCGACCTCGTGCTGGCATTCAACGTCCTGCACGCCCTGCCCGACCTTCGGGGCGCCGTGCGCAACGCCCGGTCGCTGCTGGAGCCGGGCGGCGCCTTGGTCCTGCTGGAGGCGGTCCGCCAGCGCCGCTGGTCGCTGCTGACCACCGGGCTGTACGAGGGGTGGTGGGCCTACGACGATGACCTGCGGTCGGGGTCCCCGCTGGTGTCCGCGGCGACGTGGCTGCGGCTGCTGAAGGAGGAGGGCTTCGAACGGACGGCCGCCGAGCCGAGTCCGGACGCCGAGGGCACGGGCGGCGCCGACGCGGCCGACCACGTGCTGGTCTCGGCCGTCGTCGGCGACGGCCGCCCTCGGGAACGCCCCGCGGAGTCCGCGCCGGCCTCCGGCGGCTTCAACCGCCGCCCCGACCTGGAGACCCCGTACACGGCGCCTCGCGGCCCGGCCGAGGAGCGCCTCGCCGGGATCTGGGCCCAGGTGCTGGGCCTCGACCGGGTCGGCGTCCTCGACGACTTCTTCGACCTGGGCGGGGAGTCCCTGCTGGCCATGCAGATCGCCGCGCGCGTGCGCGCCGTGTTCGGCACCGACTGCTCCATGCGGAGCCTGTTCGACACTCCGACGGTCGCGGGGCTGGCCGAGGGCCTCCCCGTCCCGGCGGACGGCGCCGACGGGGCGCCGGAGACCGGCCCGGCTCCCGTCTCGGGCCGACGCGGCCGCCGGGCCCGGCGCGCCGCCGACGGCTCCCTCGTCCTGGGCGGGGGAGCAGGGGGCGGGGACGCATGACGGCCCCGCTCCGCGCCCCGCGCCCCGCGCCGCGGGGCACGGAGCGAACGGGGAGCGCGACAGCGACCAGCGCGCGGTCGGCGGGGAGACCGCCCGGCCCGCGACGACACGGAGGAGGTGGCACATGCTCGCGTCGGAGGACGCGGCGGGTACCGGGGACGGCGCAGGGGAGGCGTCCGCCGAGGACGTGGTCGTCTTCCGGACCTCCCATGCCCAGCAGCGGATGTGGTTCCTGCACCGGCTGGACCCCAGGGACCACTTCTACAACATCCCCATGGCGGTTCGGGTGCGCGGACCGCTGGACGAGGACGCCGTGCGCACGGCGCTGGCCGGGCTCGTGGAGCGGCACGAGGTGCTGCGTACCTCGTTCGCGGTGTCCGGGGAGGAACCGCTCCAGGTGGTGTCCCCGGTCGTGGAGGTCCCCTGGGAGACCGTGGACCTCTCCGGCGCGGGCGGCCTCGGCGACGGCCCCGACCCGGCCGAGTCCGACAGGGTCCGGGAGCTGATGCCGGAACTGCTCCGCCGCCCCTTCGACCTGGCCCGCCCGCCGCTGTTCCGGGTCTCCCTGCTGCGCTTCTCCGACCGGGACCGCCTGCTGTTCTTCAGCATGCACCACATCATGCACGACGGGTGGTCGCTGAAGGTGATGGAGCGGGAGCTCAGCGAGCTCTACCGGGCGGCCCTGGAAGGGCGGCCCCACCGGCTCGGACCGCTGCCGCTCCAATACGGTGACTTCGCCGAATGGCAGCGCGACCTCCCGGCGGAGGGGGAGGCCGCCCGGCGCCTGGCGCGCTGGCGGGACCGGCTGGCGGCGCCCTCCGCGCTCGACCTGCCCACCGACCGGGTCCGCGCGGACGTGGCCTCCTTCGCCGGGGCGCGGCGGGACTTCACGCTGCCCGAGGCGGCCCGCACCGGACTCCGCCGACTGTGCGCGGACCGCGGCGCCACGGTCTACATGGTGCTGCTGGCCGCCGTGGCCGCCCTCCTGCACCGCCGCAGCGGCCAGTCCGACATCGCGGTGGGCACACCGGTCGCCGGACGCTCCCACCCGGACCTGGAGGGCCTGATCGGCCTGTTCGTCAACACCCTGGTGATGCGGGTGGACCTGTCCGGGGATCCGGGGTTCGGCGCCCTGGTGGACCGGGCACGCGCGGTCTGCCTGGAGTCCTTCGCCGACCAGGACACCCCCTTCGAGCAGGTGGTGGAGGAGGTGGGGCCCGAGCGGCTGCCCGGGCGCAACCCGCTCTTCCAGGTGCTGCTCGCCCTGCAGAACCCGCCCCGGACCCACTGGGACCTGCCCGGGGTCCGGGCCGAGCGGCTGCCCGTCGAGCGCGGCTCCACCCGTTTCGACCTCGAACTGCACTTCTGGGAGCACCCCGACCGCGTCACCGGCACCGCGGTCTACGGGACCGACCTGTTCGACGCCGCCTCCATCGACCGCGACCTGCACGACCTGGCCGCCCTGCTGGCGGCCGCCGCCGACGACCCCGGCCTGCCGGTCTCCCGGCTGCGGCCGCCGGACCCGCCGGGGCCGCCGGTCGGCTCCGAAGTGCCGACCGTCCCGCACCCCGGGACCGTCGCCGCGGTCCTGTTCCCCGGGGAACGGCTCACGGTCCTGGCCCCGGACGGGCGGACCGCGGCATGGGGGCAGGTGGGAGAGCTGCACACCGCCGACGGGGCGGGGGCCCCGGAGCCGACGGGGCAGCGGGCGCGGCTGTGGCCGACGGCCCAGGGCGCCCGGATCGACCTGGTCGACCCTCTGGCGGCCCGGATACCGGCCGCCGGGGCGCCGGCCCGGCCGGCCGAGGCGGAGCGGGCCCTGGCCGCCGTGGAAGGCGTCGCCGACCGCCGGGTCGTGGGCCGGATCGGGTCGGACGGGACCACCTGGGTGGAGGCCTACGTCCGCTTTTCGGAGGACGCCGGTCCGCCGGCCCGGACGCGCGCGGAGGAGGCGCTGCGCGGGGCGCTCCCGCAGGGGGCGCGGTGCGCACTCGTGCCGGTCGAGGACGGCCTCCCGGTCGGCGAGGCGGGGCTGCGCCCGCTCTCCGATGCGCCCCCGGCCGTCGCCGCCCGCCCCGCCGCCGCGACCGGAACCACCGCGCGGACCGTGGCCGAGCTGTGGTGCACGGTTCTGGGCACCGACGAGGTGGACGCCGCACGGAACTTCTTCGACGCGGGCGGCACCTCGCTGCGGATGGCCCGCCTGCAGGACCTGCTGCGCGAGCGCACCGGGCGCCTGGTGCCGATGGTGGACCTGTTCCGGCACCCTACGGTGGGCGGGCTGGCCGCCTTCCTGGACGGCGACGGGCCCGGCGGCGCCGACGGCGCACGCGGCCGCGACCGGGCCGAGCGGCGCCGCTCGGCCCGGTCGCGCAGGGACGGGTCCCGCAAGGGAAGGGGGGCAGGGTGAGCATCGCGAGCGTGGTGGAGCCGTTCCTGTCCCAGGCGGCCCGCACCCCGCAGACCACGGCCGTCCGGGGGCCCTCCGGGGCGCTCTCCTATGGGGAGCTGGCGGAGCTGAGCGGTCGTGCGTCCGCGGGGCTGCTGCGGCGGGGGATCACCCCGGGCGAGCCGGTGGGGGTGGCGGCGACCCGCACCCCGGGCGCGGTCGCGGCGCTGCTCGCGGTGGCCCGGGCGGGCGGGGTGTGCGTCCCCTTGGACGGGGGACAGCCCGCGGCCCGTCTCGACCGGATCGCCGCGGACGCGGGTGTGCGCCTGGTCGTTGCGGACGGCCCGGCGGAGCGCGCCCCGGCCGGGGTGCCGGTGGCGGACCTCGACGGACTGGCAGCGGAGGCCGTGCAGGCGGGGGCCGCGGCCCCGCGGCCGGGCACCGAGCGCGGGGGCCACGCCTACATCCTCTACACCTCCGGCTCGACCGGCGCCCCGAAGGGGGTGGTGATGGGGCACGCCGCGTTCGCCTCGCTCATCGACTGGCACCTGGCGGCCGAGGGCGATTTGGCGGGCCGGGCCACGCTGCAGTTCGCTGCCATGGGCTTCGACGTGTTCTTTCAGGAGGTGTTCGCCACGCTGTGCGCCGGGGGCACTCTGGTGCTGCCGCGCGAGCGCGACCGCCGCGATCCCCGAGCGCTGGTGGAGCTGCTCGCGCGGGAGGGGATCGACCGGCTCTTCCTGCCCTCGGCGGTGCTGCACCCGGTGGCCGTGGCCGCCGTCGGGGGGCCGCCGCTGCCGCGCCTCCGCCGTGTGGTGTGCGCCGGGGACCGGCTGCGTGTCACCGGGGCGGTGCGCGACTGGTTCTCCCTCCTCGACGCAGCCGAGCTGCACAACCACTACGGGCCGACCGAGACGCACGTGGTCACCGCGCACGCGCTGACCGGCGACCCTGCCGCGTGGCCGGACCTGCCCCCGATCGGTGCGCCGCTGCCGCATGTGCGGGCCCTGGTGGACGACCTGGTGGACGACGGGCGGGGCGGTGCGCAGGGCGAGGGCGAACTGCTGATCGGCGGGGCGTGCCTGGCCGAGGGATACCTGGGGAGACCCGAGCTGACCGCGGAGCGCTTCGTCCCCTCCCCCGGAGAGGGCGGGCGCGCCTACCGCACCGGGGATCTGGTGCGCCGCGGGGACGGCGGGGTGCTGCACTACCTGGGGCGCACCGACCGGCAGGTGAAGATCGACGGGTACCGGGTGGAGCCGGGCGAGGTGGAGGCGGTGCTGCTGGCCTGCCCCGGCGTACGCGAGTGCGCGGTGGTGCCCCGTTCCGACCCGGCGGGCGCGTCACGGCTGGCCGCCTACGTGGTTCCGGCCCCGGGGGAGGAGGCGGCCCCGGGCGCCTGGCGCGGCTTCCTGGCCGAGCGGCTGCCGGCCTCCATGGTCCCGGCGGAGTTCGCGCCGATCGGCGCGCTCCCGCTCACCCCCAACGGCAAGCTCGACCGGGATGCGCTGCCCGCCCCTCCGGCGCCGGGCGGCGGGGCATCGGCCGGCGCGCCCGTGTCCGGGACGCGCGCGGTGGTCGCGCAGGCATGGTGCGAGGTGCTGGGCCTCGCCGGGGCGGGGCCGGACGACGACTTCTTCGCCCTGGGCGGCACCTCGCTGCAGCTCATGCACGCACGCGAGCGGTTGGAGGAGCGGCTGGGGCGCCGGGTCGAGATGGACTGGCTGCTCGACGACCCCACGGTGGCGGGGGTCGCCCGTCGGCTGGACGCGGGCGGACCGCAGGCCGGCGGGCGGGACGGTGCGAGCCGGGGGCGGCACCGGGCGGAGCGGGCGCGCAGGGGGACGGCGCGCAGAAGGCGGACCGGAGGATGAGTGCGCACCCCGATCCGCCTTCCGGACGCCGGTCAGCCGGCCGAGCAGCGGCGCCCGGCGTTCCGGCCGCCGCCCCTGACCACGCCGGACTCGTAGGCGTGGATGACGGCCTCGACCCGGTTGGTCAGGCCGAGCTTCTTGCACACGCGGTTGAAGTGGGATTTGACGGTGGCCTCGGAGACCGAGAGCCGGGCGGCGATGGCGGGGTTGGAGGCGCCCTGGGCCACGAGGCGGAAGACCTCGGCCTCGCGGCGGGTCAGTCGGCCGAGGGAGTCGGGCCCGGGGCGGCCGTGGACGGGGGGACCGTCCGTCCGCGCGGCCTCGTCCGCTCCGGTCACCAGGAGCGGGGCGATCCTCGGGCTGAACAGCGCTCCGCCGCGCGCCACCGTGACGGCCGCGGCGATCAGGTCGTTGGTCGGTTCGTCCTTGAACACCATTCCCCGTACTCCGCGGCGAAGCGCGTCCAATGCCTCGAGCGGGGACAGGTCGCCGTGCACCAGCAGCACCGTGCCCGGACGCGGGGAGGTCGACCGGTCGATCCGGGCGAGCGCGCCCGTAAGGTCGCCGCCGGGCAGGTCGGTCCCGGTCATGACGATGGAGGGCCGTCGGCGCAGCACCGTCGCGGTGAGCTGGCGCACGTCGCCGGCCTCGCCGACGACGTCGATCGCCGGCTCGGCCTCCAGCAGGGCGCGCAGGCCGCGCAGGATCAGCGTGTGGCCTTCGGCGATGACCAGGCGGACTCGGGTCGGGGAGCGGCTCATCGCGTGGTCTTCAATTCGACGTTCCGTTTCGAAATCGGGTTGCGGGACTACGATTCTGCCCGATTTAGTCCTGATTTTTGAGGCGTTCGGCCGTTATAGGCCGGAATCGAAAAACAGTACAGCGAGGACTTGCATAACGTGGTTAGGTGAGGCTAGCCTCTGCGGTGGATGTGGCGCGGTGTGCTCGCCCGGTCACACTGCAATACCCGCATGCGCCGTGCCCCCGCGTTCGCGGTGCGGTGACCGTGACCCTCCGGAAAGGCCGTGTATGACCCCCCTGACACCCGCACGGCGACGCATCGTGCTCGTCATGGCGACCCTGGCGTCGATGCTGCTCGTCGTCGACATCACCATCGTCTCGGTCGGCCTCCCCCGCATCCAGGCCGACCTCGGCGGAACCCTGGCCGGCGTGCAGTGGGTGATCATCGCCTACGCGCTCGCCCTCGGAGCGTCCCTGCAGACCGTGGGCGGCCTGTCGGACCGGTACGGGCGGCGCCGCGTCTTCATCCTCGGCATCGCCGTGTTCACCCTGGCCTCGCTGGCCTGCGGCGCGGCGCCCAGCGTGCTCGCCCTCAACGTCTTCCGGCTCCTCCAGGGGGTCGGCGCCGCCATGGTCATGGTCAACTCCCTGGCGCTGATCAGCCAGACCCACGAGGGCCAGGAGCGCAACATGGCCATCGCGATCTGGAGCACCGCCCTGTCGGCCTCCGGAGCGGCGGCCCCCGTCCTCGGCGGCCTGATCGTCGACTACACCGACTGGCGCTGGATGTTCCTGATCAACGTCCCCATCGGGCTGGTCGCGTTCCTGCTCGCCGTCACCCGCCTGCCCGCCGAGGAGCCCACGCGGCGGTCCGGGCGCCTCGACCTGCCCGGCGCGCTGCTGCTGGTCGCCGCCCTGGCGCTGGTGAACCTGGGGCTGACCCGGGGCGAGGACCAGGGATGGGCCGCCCCCGCGACCCTGGGGCTGTTCGCCGCGACCGCGCTGGCCGCAGGCGTCTTCATCGCGGTCGAGCGGCGCGCCTCGGACCCGATGCTCGACCTGTCGCTGTTCCGCACCCCCAGCTTCACGGCCGCGGCGCTGATGTCGTTCCTGACCCGCGTGGTGACCATCGGCGGGTCGGTCTACTTCGTGCTCTACTTCCAGGTCGCCCTGGGACGGAGCCCCTTCGAGAGCGGCCTGCTGCTGCTCCCGGTCTTCCTGCTGCAGATCCCCGCGGGAATCCTTGCCGGAAAGGCGATGGCCCGGTTCTCCGCGGCCCGGATCATCATCACCGGCTACAGCGCCAAGCTCCTCGCCGCGGTGCTGCTCGCCCTGGTCTTCGTGCCCGACGCTTCCGTGTGGTCCCTGGTCGGACCGCTCGCGCTGTGGGGCCTGGGCGGAGGGATCGCCTCGGCGCCCATCATGGCGGTCGGCATGGGCGCCGTTCCCGCCGAGCGGCACGGGATGGCCTCGGGGACCATCAACAGCCTCTTCTCCATCGGCGCCGCGACCGGCACCGCGCTGCTCGGCGTGGTGTACAAGGCCCGCATCGGTGCCGCGGCCGCCGCCGACCCCGCGCTCGCCGAGGGCGAGCGGGCGGACGTGGCGCACGCCGCCGCGACGGGCGATGTGGACCGGATCGCCGAGCTGACCTCAGGGGCCGCCAGGAACGTCGCCGAGGTCGTGGAGCGGGCGGTGGCCTCCGGGGCCTCCGCGGTGATGTTCACCGCCGCCGGGGTCGCCGTTCTCACGCTCCTCATCGCCGCCACCATGGTGCGCCAGTCCGACATCTCCGGGGACGAGGAGGAGGCGGAGTCCGAGGGCGGGGGCGCCGAGCACAGGGCGGACCGCGGTCCGGGCACCGGCGAGGAGTCCTGATCCCCGGACCGCCCGGGACAGGCCATTGCCGTCGCGCGCCGGCGCCGCCGGAGGAGAGGGAGGAAGCAGTGCAGAGCATGGATGTCGAGCGGGTCCGGCGGGAACTGGAGGACCTTCCGGAGGTCGAGCGGTGCGGTGTGCGGCCGCCGCACCCGGACGGGCCGGATGTGCTCTCCGCCTATGTGGTGCCCCGCCGCGCGCTCCGGGCCGGGGCAGACGGGCTCGCCGGCCGCCAGGTGGCCGAGTGGCGCTCCCTCTACGACTACCTCTACCTGCGGCCCGACTCCGAGAAGGCCCGCTTCGACGTGCGGGGTTGGGTCAGCAGCTACACCGACCTGGAGGTGCCGGCCACCGAGATGGCCGAATGGCTGGGCCGGGCGCTGTCCCGGATCGGCGCGCTCGCCCCGCGCCGGGTGTGGGAGATCGGGTGCGGCACCGGGCTGCTGCTGCACCGGCTGATCGACCGTGTGGAGTCCTACGCCGCCTCGGACTTCTCCGAGCACGCCCTGACCCGGCTGGCCGAATCCTTCGACGGTGCGCTGCCGGGCCATCTGAGCCTGGTGCGGGCGGCCGCTGACGAGAGCGCGGGCGTGCCCGAGGGGTCGGTGGACACGGTGCTGCTCAACTCGGTGGTGCAGTACTTCCCGGACGCCGCGTACCTGGAACGCGTCGTCGAGCGGGCGGTGCGGGCCTTGGGGCCGCGCGGCGTCCTGTTCGTCGGCGACGTCCGCTCGGCCGCGGTGAACCCGGCCTTCGCCACCGGGGTGGAGCTGGTCCGAGCCGGGCAGGACGCCGAACCGGAGCGCGTGCGCGCCGCGGTGGAGGCCCGCTGCGGAACCGGGGTGGAGTTGGTGGTCGACCCCTCCTACTTCACCGGGCTGCGCGGCCGGATGGACCGGGTCGCCCACGTGGCGGTCATGCCCAAGCGTGGCCGGTACCGCAACGAGATGACCGACTACCGCTACGACGTGCTCGTCCACCTCGACGAACCGCCGTCCGCCCTCGTGGAGCCAGGGAAATGGACGCCGTGGGAGGAGCTGGGGACCGGCCCGCACGAGCTGGCCGACAGGCTGAAGCGGGAGCGGCCCGCCGTTCTCGGTCTGACAGCGGTTCCCAATCCGCGTGTCCGCGCCGACCACGCCGCCGAGCGGGCGCTGCGCGCCCCAGACCTCACCTCCGGTGCTGGATCGGTGGAGACGGAGGACCGAGGTGCGGGGGCCGACCCGGAGGAGTTCTGGCGACTGGCTGAGGAGCTGCCCTATGACGCCCACGTCAGTTGGGCGTCCTCGGCCCCTGACGGCTCCTACGACGTCGCCCTGGTCCGCCGTCGGGACGAGGGAGGACCGGGCGGCGTCCCGGTCTTCCCCGGAACCGGAGCGGGGCTCTGGCCGACCAACCGCCCCTGGCAGGGCCGGTCGCAGCGGTGCGACACCGCCGACCTGCGCAGCCGACTGCGCGAGCGCTTGCCGGAGGAATCGGTGCCGGGCCGGTTCGTCCTGTTGGAGGACCTTCCGGAGACGCCCTCTGGAGGGTTCGACGGAAGGGCGGCCGACGCCATCCAGTGGGCCTGAGCGCCTCTCCGGAAACCGAGCGCCGGCGGCCCGCTGTACGTGGCCCCCCGAAGCCGCAGCGGTATCAGACCTCCTTGAAGCGGACGGAGCCGGAATGACGGCCGAGTGACCGGGTGGGCGGATGCACTTGTGCGCGGTCGGCGGGCCGGGGCTCCCGTCCCGCCGACCGTGCGTGGTCAGAGGGGACGAGCCGGTCCTGTCACCGGCCTTCGAGCGTCGTGTCGGAGCGGCCGTCCCCCTGATCCCGTCCGTCACTGGACGGTGCCGTCATAGGACGGTGGACAGGAGGCGTGGAGGCCGGCCAGGGCGTCTCGCGCAATCGCGACCAGTCGGTCACGACCTGGGTGGTGCAGGCGGTTCGCCAGGTGTCGAGCTGGTCGGCGAAATGAGGGCTCGTCGGTACGCCGGACGCGCCGAAGGGAACGCTCCAGCGGCTTCGGTCCCGGTCACCGAGATCCCAGATCCAGCGTGCGACGGGTCCGCCGAAGGCAAGGTCGGTCACGCCGGGGACCGAGGCGTTCGCAGCCACCGTGTCGGTGTCTCCGGGGAGACCCACCGACGGTATCTGCGAGGCGGCCATGGGTGCGATGTCGGTCAGGACGTGCAGCGGCGCGAGCGCGTGGCGGTCGCCCCAGCGGTCGACGGTTTCGCCGGCTGCGGCTTCGAGTGCGCCGAGCATTTCCGTGGCGGCGTCGATCCCCAGTTCATCGGCGTCGAGAAGGCTCTCCAAGGAGGCCGCGATGCGATGCGGGACATCGAACCAGGCGTCGAAGATCCCGCCCATGCCGTGGGGCGAGCCGAGTGGGGCGAGGGCCGGGTGGCCGACGAGCCTGCGCACGAGGGACGAACGCCAGGCGGCGAAACGCCCCGCAGCGCGACTCTCCTGATCCATGTGGCCGTCCCATGCCTCGAGCTCCTCCGCGAGTGTCCTCGCGGACGGACCGAGTGAAGCCCCACTGCGGATTCGGCGGAGTCGATCGACCAGGTCTACCGCCGGTGCACTCCGGGTGTCGGCGTGGATGTGCCAGAAGTCCTCGGGAATCATGCCGGTGAGTCGTCCGAGGAGTACATGGATGCGATCCGCCCGCGCAGCCGAGGGGTAGGAGTCACCGAGGTCGTGGTCGGGACGGTCGGCGGGGAGCTCGTTGGCGTCCACCGCCCACCCCTGCACCGAAGCCGGTGGCGACGGATCACGCCAGCCCTGCGGTTCCGAGGGCTCCTGGGGCAGCCAGCGACGCTCGCGGTCGAGCTTCGGGGTGACCCCCACCGTGCCGCGCAGTACCCGTCCGCCGGTGTCCGCGGCCAGAACCCGGTTGACCGGGTCGACCCAGCGTTTCAGTGCTGAGAACACGTCTTCGGCCGAACGCGCCCGCAGCAGCGGCCTGAACGCCGAAAACCCGAGGTCGCAGAGGACACGGGCGGGTTGGCGAATGCTGTAGCAGAGGTCTCCGTCGACGACGACGGTTCCTCGGCCGGTCTCGACACAGCGGATGGCCTCGTGGTCGTCTCCGCGCACGGCAAGGCGCGTCTCGAGCACATCGACGGGTTCGTCTCCTAGGGGGCCGGCAGCGGCCAGGCCGTGCTCGCTGTGTGCCAGGCGCTCACGGAAGACCTGATCGGAGTGGGCCACCGCGTTCGTGACGCCCCACGCCGCGTGGCCGGTGTGTCCGAAGTGCTGGATCCCGGGAACGCCCGGGAAAGCCAGACCGATCACGTCGTACTCCCGGCAGGCCAAGCGGATCTGCTGATAGACACCCGGGAGTTCGAGGAGCCGGTGCGGATCCCCTGCCAGCAGCGGGAATTCGCAACGGTCGCGCTGGCGGTGTACAACGTGATCCTTGCGATCGAGTCCGGTCAATCCGATGTCACCGTCGGTGTGCCGATGGCGAATCGTCGACGCCGGCCCTCCGACGGGTGCATGGGATTTCTGGCCAATACACAGGCGGTTCGTGTCGTGATCGACCCCGAGCGATCGCTTCGCGAGCTCGTGATCGCGACGGCCCGCGCACTACGAGATGCACAGAGCCATCAGGAGATGCCGCTCGCGTTCGTTTTGCAGGATGTCATCGGCCGGGAAATGCAGGGCTTTCCTGAGACCCTCTTCCGCAATCTGTTCATCTTCCACAGCCTTCACCCCCTGGCTCCGTTGTTCTCGTCCGTGAGCGTCGAGCAACGGCCCAACCCTTCGACAGGCGAAGCCATGGCGGAGATGGCGCTCCAGGTGCTGCGGACGCCTGGCGGGGCACTGTGTCACTTCCAGTGGGACACCGAGACCTTCAACGGTGACGACGGGCAGCGGGTCGCCGACCTCTATGAGCGCGCTTGCCGTCGACTGGCCTCCTCTGCCGACTCCACGATCGCGGTCGTGCGGGAAGCCTAGTCGCCCGCCCAGTTCCTCACGAACTTCACGAGCAGCGCCAGCTCGTCTGAGGCGTCCAGCCTCAGCAAAGGGCAGTCGAGGGAGGCCAGCCATTCCTCGTGGCGTCGGCGGCTACGGCCGTCGAAATCCTGATCATCATACCGCCGGGCCCAGTCCATGAACTCTTCGTGATTCGACTGGCGATCTCCTCCAGGGTCGATCCTTGCGCCGTACCGGCGGTACTCCCTGGATTTGAGCCGCTTAAGGCGCACCCCGGGATCGAGCTCGAGGAAGACTATGCCTTCCAGGCGATCAACGATCCGCTCGCCCCATCCCATGACCGACCCGGATAGAACCCATGCGGGGCGCGGTAGAAATATCTCATGCATGAGGCGCACGCGGTCCCGGCTGTCCCGTTTGACCGTGTAGGGGTCCTCGGACGGCACCCAGAAATAGTCGTCCACGTCAGCGTGCGGGACGGCCCAATGTGCGGCCAGGGCCATACCGAGCGTCGTCGTGCCAGAGCCACTTGCGCCGGTGACCAATAGTCGGCGGGCGTTCACGGCGCATCCTCCCGATCGTCTCCACAGCGAAGACATACTCTCACGAGCCTGCGCCGGTTCATCGATCGGGGCGCGACCGGCCCGAGGCGGCGCCGTTCAAAAAGGGGCACGGCGGCCCGCTTCTCACGATGCCTGTGGCCAGGGAACCCCTTGTGCGATCATTGTGACACGATCCTGCACCCTCCCCGCGCTCCTCGGCGTCCTTGCCGCGGGACCGCTCGTCTGGGCGGGCACGGCCTCGGACCGGCAGCAGGATCGCGATATCCCGGGGCCGGCCGATGTGAGGTCTGTTCGGGGTCCGGTCATGCCCTTCCCGTCGGTCCGGGACGGTTCGTCCTCGCCGGCCGGGTCTTCGACGCCCTCGGCCTGCTCGAAGAGCCGCTGCCGCCAGAGTGGGCCTCTCCGTGCGCACGGGCAGGATTCGTCGACGATGTTCATGGCGAGAGCATGTGCATGACCGCAGCCTTTCTGGGAGGCGGTGCCGAGGAGTGTCCGCTGTCCCCGCCCAGGCCCTCACCCCGGGGAGGGCGGGAATGGCGGAGCCGCCGTGCGCAGAGCTCCTGCAGTTCGAGCGGTGAAGTGTCGCTTCCGTTCTCCCCGGTGGCCTCTCGCTGTGTTTGTGGCTGCCAAGGAATCATCATACGGCTCTGACCTGCGGCGACCACCGCTTGCGCCGAGACCGCGTCACCTCCGGCACCGCGTGGGCCTTGCGGCGATGCTCTCCCGTCAAGCGGATCGACCTTGCATCGGGCAACGTTCCATGATCGGCTACCTTCGACATTCACAGGCTGACGGAGCGCCTGACAGATCGAACTCTCACGCACCACTGGGAAGAAAATCAGTCCATGATCTCGTTTGCTCGAAGTGGATCAAGCATCGAAGACCTGCCCTACGAGTTGGTGGAGCGCAAGGGGGTCGGCCATCCGGACACGGAGCCCTTTTCATCCTGCTTCTCGGAGTTGAAGGACGAGTACGGCTC